>JAFGAQ010000398.1 GCA_016933595.1 Opitutales bacterium
GCGAAAGAGGTGAGCTGGCAAATGAACCCCCGGAAGTCAGGGAATTCTCAGATGACTGCCTCTTTTGGGTTGCTCGCAAATTGGCACTTTCAGATAAGTGAAGAATATTGTTTTGGGGATTCAGGCAGCATTCCCTCTTCCTGGGATAGGGTATTCGATGATCGCATGTAACATGGATCGCGTGTGCTTGCAGCTAATAATTGAAAGCAGGTGGTGATTCTGGCGTTGCCAATTAACGGGATGGGGTACAGAAGAGAAATCCCATTAAGTGGATCCTAGGCCCGTTCGGAAGCCGGGTTGCGGGATTCAGGTTTATTGCAATCATGACGGACTATACGATCACGCACCTCCGGCAACTCGAAGCCGAGAGTATTCATATCATGCGGGAAGTGGCTGCGGAATTCAGCCGGCCGGTGATGCTATACAGTATTGGGAAGGATTCCTCCGTCTTGCTGCATCTTGCACGCAAGGCCTTCCATCCCGCGAAGATTCCATTTCCTTTGATGCATGTCGACACAGGATGGAAGTTCAGGGAAATGTATGCGTTCCGGGACCGAATGGCGAGGGAGATCGGCTTTGAGTTGATCGTGCACCAAAACCCTGACGGGGTTCGCGAGGGCATCAATCCATTCGATCATGGATCGGAAAAGCATACGCTCGTCATGAAAACGCAAGGGCTTAAGCAGGCTTTGGATGCGCACGGCTTCGATGCGGCTTTCGGCGGTGCCAGACGGGATGAGGAGAAGTCCCGTGCGAAGGAGCGGGTGTTCAGCTTTCGCAACCGTTTCCATCAGTGGGATCCCAAGAATCAGCGTCCCGAGTTGTGGGATATTTACAATACCAAGATCAACAAGGGGGAATCGATCCGTGTTTTCCCGATGTCGGATTGGACGGAGTTGGACATCTGGCGCTATATCCAGATCGAGAACATTCCGATTGTGCCGCTGTATTTTGCCAAGGAACGCCAGGTGGTTTTCCGCAATGGTGTCATGATTATGGTGGACGATGAGCGTATGCGCATGGAGCCGGGTGAGGTTCCGCAGATGAAAAAGATCCGTTTCCGCACGCTCGGGTGTTATCCGTTGACCGGTGCAATCGAGTCGGAAGCCGAAACGCTGGAAGAGATCGTTCAGGAGATGTTGCTCACCACGACATCCGAGCGGCAAGGGCGCGTCATCGACTACGATGGGGCGTCCAGCATGGAGGATAAGAAGCGCGACGGATACTTCTGATCCCTGAAAACGATACCCATATCCGGAAGACATTTTTCTATGAGCAACACCAATTATCAGGTCAGGGAGCAGGATTTGATCCGCAATGATGTGTCGGCCTACTTGAGACGACATGAGGAAAAGGACATGCTGCGTTTCCTGACGTGTGGAAGCGTGGACGACGGCAAAAGCACCCTGATCGGGCGCTTGCTGTATGATTCCCACATGATTTACGAGGATCAGTTGGCGGCGGTGATGAAGGATTCGAAGGTGCATGGCACCACGGATTCATCCTTTGATCCGGCGCTGCTCACCGATGGGCTCAAGGCTGAGCGGGAGCAGGGGATTACGATCGACGTGGCCTATCGCTACTTCTCGACTGAGAAGCGGAGTTTCATTATTTGCGATTGTCCGGGGCACGAACAATACACCCGGAACATGGCGACAGGGGCGAGTCACTGCGATCTGGCCATCATTCTGGTGGATGCCCGCCATGGTGTGATGCCCCAGACCAAGCGCCACAGTTTCATCGCGAGTTTGTTGGGAATCCGACACCTGGTGGTCGCGGTCAACAAAATGGATGCTGTGGGCTACGACGAGGCGGTCTATGAGAAGATCCGCAAGGACACGCTCGCATTCGCGGCAAAATTCCAACCCACCGATCTTCATTTTATACCGATTTCGGCCCTCAAGGGTGACAATGTGGTGGAGGCTAGCTCCAACATGCCTTGGTACAAAGGCGGTCCGCTTTTGTCATACCTGGAGAGTGTGGAGTTGAGCACGGATCGAAATCTCATCGATTTCCGTTTTCCGGTCCAATACGTGATGCGGCCGAACCTGAACTTCCGCGGATTCGCGGGAACCATCACATCCGGCGTCGTTCGGCAGGGTGATGAGATCACGGTATTGCCCTCGGGCCGCCGCACCCGGATCAAGAGTATCGTTACTTTCGAAGGAGAACGGAACGAGGCGTTTGCCCCGATGTCGGTTGTTTTAACCACTGAGAGCGAAGTGGACATTAGCCGGGGTGATATCCTGTGCCATCCGAACAATCAACCCCACGTTGACAGCGAGTTTGATGCGATGGTGGTTTGGATGCATGAAACCCCTTTGGAGGCCAATCGTTCTTACCTGCTGAAGTGTGCGAAACAGACGATTCCCGTGACTGTCGATCAGGTGCGTTACCGCTTCGACATCAATCAACTCAACCGCGAGCCGTCTCCCGAGCTTGAAATGAATGGGATTGGCCGGGTGGGTTTTGTGGCCCATCGCCCCATGGCATTCGACATCTACCGCCGAAACCGGCACACAGGGTCCTTTATCCTGATTGATCCGGTCAGCAATGCCACAATGGCAGCCGGAATGATCGTGGAACAGCGGCCTGCGTCCTCGCGTGAGGGAGTCAGGGGCAATGAGGGCAGCCGTAGCAAGCACATCACGTGGGAGAGCAGTCTGGTGAGTCCGGAGGAACGCCGCAACCTCATGGGGCACCCGTCTCAAACCCTCTGGTTGACGGGTCTCAGTGGTTCGGGGAAGAGCACGATCGCACGGGCGCTTGAGGCCCGGCTTATCTCCATGGGACGCAAGGCCTTTATTCTCGATGGCGACAACATTCGCCATGGCTTGAATCGTGACTTATCTTTCACCCCGGGGGACCGGAAGGAGAATATTCGCCGCATCGCCGAAGTGGCCGCGCTCATGAATGACGCCGGACTGGTGGTGATCACCGCGTTTATTTCGCCCTACCGGGAGGACCGGGCAATCGCCCGCGAGATTATCAATAGTCGTCCCCATGATCCTTCGCGTTTCGTTGAGGTGCACGTGGATACGCCTATTGATGTGTGCGAAAGCCGCGATCCAAAAGGTCTATACCAGAAGGCGAGGAAAGGGGAAATTCCGCATTTCACGGGGGTATCCGCCCCATACGAAGCTCCGGAGCAAGCCGAGTTGATTTTGCCTACGGTTGGTCTTTCGGTGGATGCCTGCGTTGACAAGCTCGTGGATTATCTCGAATCCCAATCGGCTTCATAAC
>JAFGAQ010000399.1 GCA_016933595.1 Opitutales bacterium
GCATCCATGACGAGACAACTTCCTTCTGCGAGGCCCCCTGCGAAATCGAACCGGATCGGGTCGAGGATGAGAGAGTCCGCATTCCGATGGATGAGGATCGATCCATTTGAGCCGGAAACTCCGGCGAATTCAAACACACCCGGAACGTCGATTTCGACATCCAATGCATAGAGATGGTTGAACTCCGGGTGCGACTCCATGATGACACATCCATCCACTTTGTAGCTGATACGGGGCTCGCCGCCGAGCTTTTCAATGTAGGGATCGAGGATCGATCCAACCAATCCTTTTGCCTCCCAAACCGGAATGTCGGATGCGATGTGGATGCGGCGCGATACCACGTCACTGCTTGCGTCACTGTAGACCGAGCGCACACTGCCAAGGGCGGTACCATTGTGGTTGCGGATATCGATGTCGTATATGTCGATCATCCCGCGGCGGTACCGGACCTTCACTTGCCCGCGATCAATCGGAAGTCCGCGGAACCGCATGGCCTCCAGATTGACCCGCCCAAATACATCCCTGCGATTACGATCCGACTGCCGACCCCAAATATCCAGATTGACCTCAGGGGTATGGGTTCCAAATCCGAACCGGCTCCATGTTTCCGACCACCACGGCTCAAACCACGGCGTAAAGTCACGCGGATCCATTTGACCGTGAATGAGGTAACGATAGTCGGTTGTACGTGTATTTCGCTCAAGGCTTCCTCGGATGGTGTAATCGGCGATCCGCGCCATGAACGAGTCGAGGCGGAACAACTCCCCCTGCTTGTTTCCCGACAAGAACCCGTAGGATACCGGAACACCCGATAGATCCATATCGGTGGCCTGCATGCTGAATGAAAGTCCTTCCAACCATTTGAACTGCCTGAATCCAAGATCGGCTTTAACATACACCGGGGCTCCAAAACAGACGGAATCCGAGCGACCAGCATCCCGGATCCATCGGCAAGCCTGAATGCGGGACGGATCAATCCATCCTTCGGTTCTCAGCCTGCCATCACCCAGGTAACTGTCCACCTCACCTTCCAGACGCAGGCATTCACCCCTCAATGAGGCCATTGCCTCAAAGCGCATCTGCCTGGGGTCGCTGAGCCAAACCTTGAGCGCTCCGTGATAAAAGGACTCTCCCGAATAGAGGAGCCTCCTCGCATGAACTTCCGCCAATTCAGGAATAAAGGATACCACACCATCGCGGCTGAAATGAAGTCCGATACTGATATCCTTAACGGTCGCAAGATCCTTATAGCGGACGGACTGAATCCTCCCGCTGAGGGTATCCCGGACCGTTGATCCTGATTCGAAGCTGACCTCTCCGCCGAGATAGGCATCACTGGCAACGTAGTTATCATTGTAGCGAAAGCCTTCGGAAGAAAGGTCAAAGGACACAGAGCGGATCCCGGCCTCCGATTCCCTGAATACCAGACGCAAGGACGATTGTTCCGCATCCTCGAACAAGCGGTGTAAAACCAGCAGCTCACGGATGGCATCGAGATCGGACTCGCGGACACCCAGACGCGTGTCGCAATCCTTTCCGATATCGGGAATCCTCACCTTCAGGGGGCGGTGGCTGTACAAGGCTAGCCGGGCGAGTGAGCCCTGAATGTTTTCGATGCTGAGCCATCCTTCCTCCACTTCGAAATCAAGCGAGACCTGGTCCAGCAGGACTGTACCGGATGCTTCAGGCAAAAGGCGTTCCGGATAATACAGCTGTGCCTCGCGGATGCTGCCGTAAACGGGATTGGACGGAGACAAGCAACGAGCGGGATCCGCACAATTCAATACCAAATCCGGAATCCGCAGCAAGGGACCCCGGTATCCATCCAATTGCAAGCGAAGTTCTTTCAACTCCAGGCGCGACCATGGGTATATGCGGATCGATTCAGCTGAAATCCGCATCCCCTCAAACGGGTGGGCATAACCCAATATCGCGGCGGGAATCGACACATATCCCAAGAAGAGAAATTGCAGCACAAGCACCGCCTGAACCAGAAGAACCCCGGACAGAATCGTATTGAGAATGGCCAGAATGGTTCGGAGTATCTTCCTCATACCGGATGTTTCTAACGAACAAAACAGCCACAAATTGCCGGCCGCTTACGATTCCACAGGTTTACTTCATGCATCACCTTCGGTTCCAGTATCCGCAACCGGTTCGCCTTCGCCATTCTCTAATCCGTCATCCGATGGTTGAAGACCCGGTTCCGGATCGAGCAACCCATCCCCGGCATCGGGCAAGGCATACTCCGGAGGCAAATCATCCTTCGCGGTCAATGTGTGCAGCAGATCAACCATGGTCTGGTCCAATTCGAATAACACTCCGTTGGATTCAATGGCACCCAACTGAGCAGTACCGGACAAACGGCGGGTCAAAA
Source organism: Opitutales bacterium (assembly GCA_016933595.1). Classification (GTDB taxonomy): domain Bacteria; phylum Verrucomicrobiota; class Verrucomicrobiia; order Opitutales; family JAFGAQ01; genus JAFGAQ01. Next base: position 2,378 of record JAFGAQ010000399.1, read on the forward strand.
GCACCACAAATGCCGGTTCCTCAGGCTGTCCGGAAACAAATCCACTCAAGCGGAAACTCCACGGGATGCGTTCCCCTTGATAGAAGCAACCGGTGGGTTCAACTGGTCCCGCGACGAACCCCCGAACCTCAAAGCCGGACATCAAGGCCCCGATCCCTTTCTTTGCCATCGTGATAGGATCCTCTTCCGGCGCCTGATTAACGGAAGCTACGTCCACGCGATCCATCCCGGGCACAGGAATCCATGTTCCCGATCCTTCGGCGGCTTCGATGCTCCAGGAAGCAAGTGTTTGATCCTGAGGATAGAGCTCCATCC
>JAFGAQ010000400.1 GCA_016933595.1 Opitutales bacterium
GGTGCGCGGGTTCACCTTCAGAATATCACCTCCGGTTCTGCCGTTGACATTATCATGCGGGCCAAAAACAGGGGAGTAAAGGTGACCGCCGAGGTAACCCCTCACCACCTTTCGCTCACCGACGCATGCGTGGCCGGATATGAAAGTCGCTTCAAGATGAATCCTCCGCTCCGGACAGAGGAGGACAGAAGGCGGTTGATTGAAGGTCTGCGTTCCGGTGTCATCGATTGCATCGCCTGTGATCATGCGCCCCACAATGAGGATGACAAGGATATGGAGTTTGACTATGCACCCTTTGGCGTAATCGGCCTCGAAACCGCTTTCGGGGTGGTGTTGACGCATCTCCACCACGAGGAAGGGATCAGCCTGATCCAAATTCTTGAATGGATGTCCAGCGCCCCTGACCGGATTTTGGGGCTGGCTCCCAAGACGGTCAGAGAGGGGGCACCGGCCGATTTCATTCTTTTTGATCCTTCGGAGGAGTGGGAAGTGAAAAAGGACGGATTTCTGAGCATTTCCCGGAATTCACCCTGGATCGGCCAATCCTTGAAGGGGCGGGTTCGGGCAACCTATTTGAAGGGACGCGAGGTATACGGAGGTTAAAAACTGGACGAAGCTGAAATCTCTGATGATTATCCCTCAACCGATTCAGGGTGTTGCCGATAAAAGAGAAGAGTCCGAATCCGGAATCGGACAAAGTATAAGAAAAGTGGACCTGGATGCAGTGAGGTGACAGATCGAGGCAGAATAGCAGTAGGGATGATCCTTTTGGGGGCATTGGTTTCCAACGGGACGGCTATTGATGGGCGGATCGAACCCGATGGCGGGCAGCCATGTCCGGAATCGATTGGAGCCGAGTATGTGGACCAGGGGCTGCCGATTTACTCGATATACTCCTTTGACAATCTTGCGGTCAATCTGGTGGCGACCCGGCTCTATGAAGACCCGCTGGGTCGGATTGTATTGGTGGATGATGGTCATTTGTTCGCATTTGACGGGCGTTCCTGGACAAACCTGTTTCATTCGGATCCGGATTACCCTGATTCGGTTGTGGCGTTGAAGTATTCGCCCGAAAAGAACAAGGTTTTCGCGGGCGCGGTCGGGAGTTGGGGGTCGATGGAGGTGGAAAGCTCCGGGCTGCTGGCGTATCGGCCGGATGTGGGGGTCGCCGAGCGGGCATGGGCATCTTCGATACGGTTTCAGGATATCATCACCTTTGATGGTGGTGTTCTCTATGTAGGGACATATGGTGCGGTCCTTCAGAAAGATGACGGCGAAAATGTTTCGTGGCCCGGGCTCAGTCAGCTCTTTGGCGGCTTTGAATATGGTGGCAGCCTCTATGTGATTGGCAGTTCCGAAGGCCTGATGAGGGTGAATGGCGATAAGCTCGAAAGTCTGGAGTTTGGTGGGGTCTCCTTCCGGGATGACGGCACGATCGTTGGAACGACAAGGGTTTCGGACGGGATGCTGTTGGGCACGCGCTCAAAAGGAATCTACCATTTTGACGGAGAACAGGTGCGGCTGCTTGAGACGGGAGCAGATGCTTTGTTTGGCATGGGAATCAGCCACATTGAGTCCTTGTCGAGCGGGTTTCTGGCGGTTGCGATTGAAGGCTATGGGATTGTGTTTTTGGATCCGGAGTTCAGGGTGGTCACGCGGATTGACCGTGAGCGGGATAGCAACTTTATCGGGGTGAGGGATCTGTTCTATCAGGATGAAGGCATTCTATGGGCGACCCTCAACAACGGATTGGCGAAGATTTACTTTCCCTCGCCATTGTCGGTTATTGACAGCCGGATGGGATTATCGGTCGAGTGGCCTGAAATTCATTCGGTGGACGGCCGGATGTTTGTTTTCAGTGATCTGAAGATTCAGATGGGAGAATACGATGCGTGTGACCGGCTCAGGGTATTCAAAGAGTATCCCATTCCCGGACATCCCGTTATCAGTAATGCAGTTCCGACGTCGGAAGGGGTATTGTTTGTTTCGGAGGGAAAGAGCATCTACCATGATTGGGAGTCAAAAGAAACTCAGATGGTGGTGGATGGGCACGTTCCTGCGAGGCATCATGTATTCAAGAGTCAACCCCATTACGCCGTTGCATTTGGGGTTCAGCGGAATCATCTGATCCGAAAGGTGAACGGTCGATGGGTGCCGGAAGGCGAACCGATTCCGTCATCCGGGTTTCCTTCCGTTGTGCTGGAGGATGCTAAAGGTAGGCTGTGGGTCGAATACGGAGTCGGCCGGATCATCCGGATGGAACTCCTGAATGGTGAGTTGATCGCGAAACAGTTTGATGCCCCCAAGGGCATGAGGAGTGAGTGGATCAACGTATTCGAGATGGGGGAACGTGTCTACATTTCGGCTCGGGGAGAAAAGATGGCCGAGTTCGACGAACAAAACCAGGATTTCAATCTCATCTCACAGTTTGAGTTTTTCCCTTTGCCTGTCGTTGGCGACATTGCGAGGTGTGCGGTGGACTCGCTGGGCAATATATGGATCCCGTTTATCCGTGAGCTGGCGATGATCCGGCCGGATGCATCCGGTGGCTATACTTGGGATTCGGAAACCCTTAGTTTGGTGAAAGAGAATCATCCTCGTATCTTGATCCGGGAGGATGGGAGCGCCTTCATCCACTCGCGTAGCCGGATTTTCTGCTATGATCCAAGGGTGTCGACTCCGATGCGGCGCTCCGTGGCTCCTGTCTTTTCCCGAATGATTCTGACCGAGACGGGCGAAAGCGTATATAACGCGATCGAGATGGCCTTGGAGGACCCCGTGGATCGCCGCGTGGTGTTGCCTTATCAGGATAACAGTGTGGCGTTTTTCTTCTTTGTACCGTCCCAGTATTTCAACCGACCCCCGTCTTACTCCTATCGGCTCGAGGGGTTTTCCAGAACGTGGTCGGATCCGTTCGAAGAGCCCATGGTGTCATTCAACAATCTTCCGGAAGGCAACTACACGCTGCATATCCGCTTGGAAGGTTTCAACGACAACGGCGAGCATGTCGGGTCATTCAAGTTCACGGTTTTGGCCCCATGGTACCGTACGATCTGGGCCTATGCGGGTTTTGTGCTGTTTGGTGGGGGCAGTATTTTTCTCCTGATCCGATGGATCATGAAAAAAGAAAAGCGCGAAAGAATGTATTTGGAAGAGGAAGTGCGCAACCGGACCGAGGAGTTGAACATCGTCAATATGCAGATGGAGAAGGCATTGCTTCAGGCCGAGTTCGCAAGTGAAGCCAAGGGGCAGTTTCTGGCAAACATGAGCCATGAAATCCGCACGCCGATGAACGGGGTTATCGGTATGACCGATGTTTTGCGCAACACCCGTTTGGATGATGAGCAGCGGGAGCTGGTGAATATCATCCAGAAAAGCGGAACGACGCTGATTTCGATCATCAACGACATTCTGGACTACTCGAAGATCGAATCGGGTAAGATTGATCTGGAGACGATCCCTATCGATATCGTCCACATCGTTGAGGAAGTGGTCGATATTCTGGGTGGCAAGGCGTTCGAGAGCGGTGTTCATTTCTTTTACACGATGGCACCCGGCATGCGGCGGCGTTTTCTGGGTGATAAGACCCGCATCCAGCAGGTGTTGATCAATCTGGCGTCGAACGCACTCAAATTCACCCGGTTTGGAAGTGTGGAGATCCGGTTGTGGACGGAAGACGATGCCGGAAGTGATCATTCCATTCTCCATGCGCAGGTCAGGGATAGCGGAATCGGGATTCCGCAGGAAAAGATGCACCGGTTGTTCAATTCATTCTCGCAAGTGGACGCTTCCAACACCCGCATGTATGGCGGTACCGGACTCGGTTTGGCGATCAGCAAGCGCCTGATTGAACTGATGTTTGGGAATATTTCGGTTGAGTCTGAGGCTGGCAAGGGCTCGGTTTTTACCTTCCATCTCCCTTTGCGGGTGGATGCGGATTCGAAACCGCTGCCCGAAAGACGTATGGAGGGGGTCAAGATTGCCGTTGTGGACCCATGTGAGCGTCGCCGTCAAAACATCCGGGAGGTGTTGGAACACGAAGGTGCTGGGGTGTTGGCTCTGGAACACATCGACTCACCGGCGATCAACGGCAGCGGGAGTCAGGTCGTGCTGATATTGGAACGGAACAATGATTCACTTGTGACCGCGATTGAATCCTTGAAACCCCGGAAAGCGGCGAAACCGGACGGTCTGATCCTCTTTTCCAAGTATCCTCTGGAAGAAGTCTCGCTTCCGGAATGGGTGTCCTATCTCACCAAGCCTTTGAAATATGATCAGTTGGTGGCGGTGATCGATCAAAGGATCGGCTTGACCTCTGATGTCGCGAAAGAGGCGGCAACGGGCACCCCTGATCAACAGGAAGTCGAGCCTTCACGGATGGAAATCCTTTTGGTTGAGGACAACGTGACGAATCGCAAGGTGGCCCAGATCATGCTCAAGAAGATTGGATACCATTGCGATATGGCATCGAACGGGGAGGAAGCCATTGCGAAAGTGACGGCAAAGGTTTATGATCTGGTGTTGATGGACGTGCAAATGCCGGTGATGGATGGGATTCAGGCGACTCGCGAGATCTGCCGGATTGTGCCGGAATCCAGCCGTCCGCGGATACTGGCGCTTACCGCTGGTGCGATGAAAGGGGATCGTGAGGCCGCGATTGAAGCCGGTATGAATGGATTCCTTGCCAAGCCGTTGCGCATTGAGGAGTTGCAGGCCGAACTGCAAAATACCCAACGCAATTTGGCGGCTCAAGACAACTGAGAGGTTCCATCGGATCGGTCCACCCCATCCGTTTTGCTGTGCGGATCAGCTTGTTGCCCGGTCACCCGTTGCTGAGATGGGAGTGAATCGCAGTCGCCAAATCCGCAATCTCGTGAGAGTGGATCCATTCGCTCGAAGTGAAGCGGACACCGAACACATTTTCCAATTCCAGAATGATTTCCATGTGTTTGATCGAGTCCCATTCCGGTAGTGATGAGCGGGGGGTATCGGCCCGGATTGTGTCGTCCCCTGCTTCAATGATACGGGCGATGGTGTCGCAAAGGAGTTTGGACTGGGTTGGGGTGAGGGGCAATGCGTTCATGGGAGCATTCGCTCAAGACGGGAGAGGAGGGTATGGAATGCACCGAACGGGATCGGGCCGTCCATCGGAATGTCGACACTCGACAAGAACGCCCGAAGTCGCCCGTTGCGTCCGGTGTCAGCGTAGTGAAAACAGACCCGTTGGGGAAGCAGGTCCTTGTTCATGAGGAGAATTCTGTGGAGAAAAGCGTGTTCCACTCTTTTTTCCAATACGCGGCAGCTGACGCAGAACGCATGGATGAAGATCGAATCACTGATGTCGTCGAAGCTGAATGCCGCCATTCCAACGATGCCTTCATCCCCAAAACGATCGGAATAGCGCAGGTTGAGAAAACTCCACTCTGCGGAATCCTGCAGGGCCATCATGGCGGGCGGATCCCAGTGTTTGCCGTTGAGGTTGAATTGATTGGTCCGGAAGGAAAGCTGACTGAGTCGTGCCCAGTCCTTGTTTTCGGGAGGCAGGACCTCGATCCGGATCTGCAGGCTTTTGAGAAATGCGGATTCATCCGGGGCCTGGACCTGTTGAGCTGAGCGCATCCGGATCCGTTGATAGGATGCGGTTCGGGCTGCGTCTTCTTCGGATACTCTTGGGATCGCAAAATAGGTGGGGATAAAGGTTCGCAGGAGCCAATCCGGCCGATCCACCGGGTCTTCGGGGAGCTCCGGTGTCGGGACCTCCGGGCAGTTCATGGCGATTTCCGCCCGTTCACGCGGATCGTCGTCAAGCACAACGAATGCGGACAACGGTATACCGAGTTCTTCGGAAAGGGTTTTCAGGGATTGGGATTTGGGATGCCAATTGATTTTGATACCGGCAAGATGCTTTGCCCTAATCCTCATCTGACTATGGTTGTTGATGAGATCAAGAGCCGAATCCTCGTCATTCTTTGAAATGACGGTGAGCAATATTCCCATGCGGGAGAGGGATAGGAGGATGTCCTGAAAGGTGCGATAGGCCAACCCGACGCCGGATGGTCCCAATTCCACCGGGGATGTGTCGACAGCGTCCACGATCCCTCCCCAGAGCGTGTTGTCGAGATCAAGGGCCAAGACCTTGGACGGTCTGCGCGTGAAGGCCTCGAGGTGGGACAAGAGCAGTTTCCTTAATTCCTCCAGAGCGGGTCGGGAATAGGGGATCCCTCCAATGTACCAGAGGCGCGAGTCACTCCATTGGTTAGCTCCGACACGGGCAAATAAACCGGCCACATCGAGCATGGCGGTGTTGGGATTGTCGGAACAGATTTTATGCAGCGGCTCATTCAGGGCGTATTCGATCCGGTGCCTATTCCGGCCCGAGATCAGGGGAGCGGGCGTATACGGGCTGATGTAGACATTCGAAATCAGAAAAGCCGTGCCGGGAAAGCTCCGGACCGCATTTTCAATGCTCGCGATGATCTGAGCCCAATCCGATGTGATGCTGGATTCGTCGGACCATTCCCATGGGAGCCGTTCGAGAAGACCGGGGTAATTTGGATCAAGGTGGATCCATACAATATCGGAATGGTTGTCTTTGAAACGCGGCTTTTCACTGATCAACTGCGAAAGCAGGGTGTTAAAACCGTCCCAGATCAGTTCAAAAGCATCGTTCCGGGAGAACTTCGCAACCGGTTCCAGATTGACATGAGATAGGATGGTGACTTTCGCGTTTTGTTCCATCGTTGCAGCTTGCCCTGGTGTATCCCTGAAATGGGTATTCAACACCAGTCCCGTTTGGGTGCCAATGCAATTCGAGGCTTGAGTTGTAAAGAATATCGCAATTTCAGGGATATTGAAGGGGTTTTGCTTTTTGAGTCGAAATTCGTTCCGATGGATTGTAAGGATAAAGGGCGAGTGTGCAAAAAATGGTAGATTGCGCAAGGATGCGCCGCAGGCATCCGATCCGCTTATGGGAATGACACCGGAAGAACAGTTGAAAGCGCTTCAGAAGGAGCACCAGGAGCTCCAGACCGAGCATCTCAGGGTGTGTGAGCAGTTGGCACGGACCCGGGAAATGCTCCAGATGATCATGGACAACATGCCGGAGTTCATTTTCTGGAAGGACAAATACTCAAGGATCATCGGATGCAACCGCAACTATGCCTATGCGATGGGATTCGAGAACCCGGACGAGATAATTGGAAAGACGGAATTTGATCTCCCGATGCCCCGGGAGCAGGCCGAGGATTCATTCCAGCGGGATGTGGAGGTTATGCGATGCGGAATCCCGGAATACCATGTGATGGAATCCCGGGTGCAGGAAGGGGATCAGATTTGGGTCGACACCAATCGGGTTCCCCTGTTTTCGGACGGGGAAGTCGCGGGAATCTTATGCACCTTTGAGGACGTGACAGACCGCGTGTTGGCTGAACAGGAAATCCGGGCTCACAAGGAAAAGCTTGAGCTGCTAGTGGAGGATCGGACACGCCAATTGACTGATACCAACCGCGAACTGGAAGCCATTAATTTGAAGCTCGAGGCGGCGAACCGTGCGAAGAGCCAGTTTGTCGCAAACATCAGCCATGAAATACGCACTCCCTTGAATGCGGTGGTGGCGATGACCGAGTTGATGCTGGATACCCGGGTATCCCATCTCCAGCGCGAATACCTGCATTCCATTCTCGAGTCCACGGACTCGCTGCTTTTTACCATCAACGACTTACTGGACTATTCTCGTATGGAAGCGGGTAAGCTCAAACTCGAGTCCTATGCCTTTGACATTTGCGAGGTGGTTGAATCGACCCTGAAGTCTCTCTCCATCAAGGCCTACGGAAAGGGTCTCGAGTTGGCCGTGCGAGTGGCTCCGGATGTTCCTGAAAAGGCGATGGGCGACCCGTTGCGGATCCGCCAGATTCTTGTGAATCTGGTCGGTAACGCGATCAAATTCACGGAAAAAGGGCACATCCTCATCGAGCTCAAGAGCGAGATCCTTCCCGACCATGCGTTAAGGCTTCGCATTGAAGTATCCGATACCGGAGTTGGTATTCCCGATGACCGGGTGGATGCGATATTCCGCGCGTTTGAACAGGCGGATAATTCGACCACTCGGCGTTTTGGGGGATCGGGGCTTGGCTTGTCGATCGTATCTCAACTGGTGGACATGATGGGTGGGCATATCGAGGTTCGCAGTGAGCCGGGAAAGGGGAGTTGTTTCAGCTTCGATATCTTGCTTGGTCTTGCGGATCCATCTCCGAAGTGTGACTGGGATCTGGTTCGCAAAGTGATGCATTCCAAACATGTATTCCTTATGGAGGAGCGTCCTTTGAGCGGTAGCGTTCTCCGGGATACGCTTGTTCATATGGGAGGTAACGTGCGGGTAGCTCCATCCGTCCAGGCGATGGTCCGGATGGTCGATGTGGGCGGGGAAAGAGCGGATTTGATCGTGGTCAATGCGGGTCTTCATGAGGGAGAGGAAGCCCGTTGGCTGGTAGAGCGGCGTAAAAAGGGCCTTGTCGATTGCCCCGTACTTTTTCTTGTGGATCGGGCGGACTCGCTCAAACACATCGAGGGCGAGACTTCCGAAGCGGAGTGTTTGTTCGGGCCGGTCTTTCCTTTCGAGTTGTGTGAACGGATTCCCTTGTTAATGCGGGGCCTTGGTGCGGAGTCCGGGCCGGTGGAATCGGAAGGGTCTCCGGATTCAAGCGACGCAGTTCCGTCGCTGAGGATTCTGTTGGTGGATGACCGTGAAGTGAATCGCAAGATCGGCCATGCGCTCCTGAATAAACTGGGACACGAGGTGCATTTTGCCGAAGATGGCCAACAGGCTGTGGAAATGTCGAGGATTGGCAGCTATGATCTGATCCTGATGGACATTCAGATGCCGGTGCTCGATGGTTACGAGGCGGTCCGGATGATCCGCGCACGGGAACGGGATACGGGCGGCCATGTTCCAATTATCGCTGTAACGGCGAACGCTCTCAAAGGAGAAGGGGAGCGCGCCATTCGCGGTGGAATGGATGGATACCTTTGCAAACCCATTCACATTGCCGACCTCAAGGCGACGATCGGCAGTGTTATAAGTCAGCCGGGGAATGCGGAATCCTCCTCCGGTAGCGGTGCGCTTTTGCCCTGAACCAGCAATACGAACTCCCGTCAAGGATCCCACTATCCGCGATGCTGGTCGGGTGCTTGCGGGTTGGCTTTGGCAGGCACTTCTCGGTCATTCTCCGGATGCTGCACGGATTGCCCATGCCAAAGTGCTTGCTTTGCAAAACCGTTCAATTGTCAGGAAGCCCAAGCGGACCTTTCATCCGTGCAATCTCCATCGATGCGGGCGAAACGCACCGGTGTGTCTGTTTGTTCCTCTCCCCGAGAAAACCGTTCCCACGGATTCCTGACCAACGGGTTGGAAAGCGCCCGCTGGATGAGCCCGGAGGCAATTCCCCGGTTTTGATCATCCATTGAGACAAGGAGGTCGTGTTGTTCTCCCTTTTCGAGATCATGCCACACCACAAATGCGCCAACCGGAATGCCGTCTGCGAGCGCCATCCAGCTTTTCCACGGGATGGGGATCCGGTTGGTTTCGAGCTCCTCCGATTCGCTGTCCGCGCTGGGACTCCCTTCAATTGATTGCTTGCGGAATCCGATCACGAGGGGAATGTCTCCAGCCGAGACCGGCACGTAACGGACCTCCGTTTTCAGAGTGTCCACATGCATACAAGTGAGGCCGTTCCGGACATCCGGACATCCTGTCAGTTTGGCATGGTTTGGATCGATGCCAGGATGCGGCTCACCTGTTTTCGACGACGCACAGTCCCGCATGGATCGTATCCGCAGATTGGATGGATCCATCTGTTGGAATGAAACTTGGGTCTGGTATGGTGCGTTTTGCATGGCTTTTCTTTCGTGCTTTTGTTTTGCAAAACAAAAAACCCCGCTTTCCGGTCCGGGAAGCAGGGTTCTTGTTTTTGAAAAAGGAAGGGTCGGGTAACTAGACTTTTTCTGAACGGGTTCCCTGCTTGCGGATCATGATCCACGACGATGCGATGGAATGCATGGATGCCACATGCGAAGCCGTGGAATGCGTACATGCCACACTTACCGCTTTGATGTTGCGGAAGCTTTGCAAGTCATTCGACTGTTTGTAGGCAATCACAGGTGGCTGATTCGATATCAACGTAACGAAAGCATACCTGGCCTGGACGTCAACCCGAAAAACAGTTCACTGGCCAACCCCCGGTGCTTTCAGATACGCGGGAAAGCGAGAATGTCTTTATTGAAACATGACTCATGGCGAAAACACAATGGACTATGCCTTATGTTTGGAAGGGGATTAAGGGACAAGACCCAAGCGGATCAGATGAAGGACATCCTTTCAATTTGTTCCCATCCGAACCGACTCGTCTGTTCGGTTCGGCTTTGACATCACGTGGGATTCGTGTTGTGTTTCGATCTCGACTGGGCTTTTTCCGGTCACCAAAGCTGGGTTTCAGCCAAATACCGGCTGCATCCTGAGACTGTGGACGTAACACTAGTCCCTTGGATTCAATGCCGCTCATGATTATGAAACAGACTATCCTGATTCTTGCGTTTCTTTTTGCTGTAACCGGAATGAGTGTGGCGACTCCCTCCCGTCCCATTCATCTTGACGACACGTTGGCGTTGGTCCAGCGGTTGTCGGTGGAAGACATGGAAGTGGCGGGAATCACGAATCCCGTTTCATTTGATTACGATGAGGAGAACAATCGTTGGATGGTGATCACGGCTACGCCGATTCAGATGCGTCTGCAAACCGGGGATTCGGCAGAGTTGATTGAGGGCAGTTTCAACATATTCGAGCTCGATCCCTCTACGCTGAGTGTAGTGGATGCGCATCTGGCGCTTCCAACGGAAGAGGGTGTGGATTTGGACCCGGTTGCGCTCATGCGTGATCCGCTCGGATCGGGATTTTTGGTTTTGGATCGTGCAAGCGGATCGCTGTTGCGCTATGTGTATCTTCCCGATGAAGAGAAAACCCTGATTGAGAATGCGACCCGCTGGGTGGAAATCCTGGTGGAGCAGGAGCCTGTGGAAGTCGAGGAAGAATATGAGATTGAGGTGGACGCTCCAACGGGTATTCAAGATGCGGAGTCTGGTGGCGAGCAGAAGGATGATGAAGACGGAGAGATCGAGGTCGAACCGGAAGCGAGCCCAGCCGCCGAGGCGCAGTCCGTGGCTGCAGAGTCCGCTGAAAATGGGGCTGTGGCTAATGCGGAGGATTCACCTATCGAAGCGCAGGAGGAATCAACCGTGGCCGCTCAGGAGGAAGTGGAAGAAACAACGGTTGTCGAAGGAACTCAAGCTGCAAGCATGGAGCCGGAAGCTGCTCCTGCCGAAAAGCCAAGGAAACTGATCCGAAAGGCGGTCAGGCGAACATGGGTGACCCCCGAACCGAAGATTGAAAGAGTTGAAGAGACCTATCCGGTGGAAAAGAAGATCATCGTGAAACGCAAGTTTGGAAGCCCGAGCCATCGTTATCCGCTCGATTCAATGGGTATCACCACTGTGATGACGTTGGGATATGATCCGGTGTCAGGTGACCTTGGTGTGCTGGGCATCGGAGAGGATGAATCGTTGGTTTGGCTCGGGTTGCAGTGGACCGATGCAGGACTCGAATCCTCCGGAAACCGTGTCGTGTTTGGCACCAGCGAGCGCGATGCAAAGGGTCTGGGTGTCGACCCGGTATCGGGTCATTGGTTTGTGGCGTTTTCGGGGAAATCCGATCTGCTGGAGTTCACCCGCGATGGCCGCTATCTTCGCAAGATTGCGGTTCCGGGTTTCAGTGATATGGGTGATCTCCGCTTTTTGGCGACCCGCAATGCGTCCGGTATCGTCGAATCCTGCAACCTATGGGTGATTGGAAAGCAGGGGATTGCTGCAATGGAGTGGAGCAGGGGAAGTGATAAACGCATCCTATGGGTTCCCGGATCCTATCCGACCATTCAATCCGCAATCGATGCATCGGCTTCCGACAGTTGGATTGTCGTCTCGCCGGGTATTTACCGCGGACCTGTCAAGGTATCCGGGAAGAGTGTGCAACTGGTTTCTTGCATGCACCTCAACGGAGATGCATATTTTGCGGAGTCCACAATTATTGAATCGCCCGAAGGAAATGGGGTTACGGTGGATTTCAAATCCGAAAGCAATTTGTATTTGGCCGGAATACGGATCCAGAATTCCAAGGTCGGTATCACTTCGGCTTCCACGATTACGGTCGAAAGCTGCGAGATTCTCGACAATGACCTGGGCGTAAGGATGTCGGGTGGAACCGCGATGATACAGAAAACGTTGATCGCCCGCAACAAAACCGATGGGGTGCGCTATTCCGATGCGACCGCATCCATGATCGAGTATTCGCGGATCATTGAGAATGGCGGGAATGGAGTAGTGGTTATCATCACTCCTTATGATAAGGTTCTCTACCGGACGGTAATTCGGCGGAACGAGATCATGAACAACGGGCTTTCCGGCATTCTCTTTGAAGACCAACCCATTGCCACCAACCGGGAGTTCCGTATCGAGAACAATTTCCTGATCAAGAATGTCCGTGCCGGAATTGAAGTGCACGTCGAACAGCAGGATCCCCTCAATCCGGTGGCACTTGGTCCCCGCACGAAAGATCCGGTTTTTGTCATCAACAATACGTTGTGTGAGAATGATTTCGGAGTCCTTGGCGGCGGGAACCTGAAGCTGATCAATAACATTATCAGCGCGTCAACAACAGCGGGGATCAAAGACCTTAAGATGCATTCGATTGTTGACCGCAACCTCTTCTGGAAAAACAAGGAGAACTCAATCGAGTCAAATTTCGATTTGAACGCCAATATGGAAGCTGACCCGATGTTCGTCGGAGAGGATTACACTTTGTCAATGCGCAGTCCGGCCAGAGGAAAAGGGCGTACCGGCAACCTCTGGAGAGACGATTCCGACCGGGCGGGGGCAAATCTCGGTGCGAGTCGGTGATCCTGTCAAAGTAACCGTTCACATCCCATCGGGATCTGTCGGTTTCGGTGAATGGTCCTCTTGCCCGGATAGCCTTTGGGATAGGATACGGTTCAAACCCGGCGAACCCGGTGTTTTTCGGCCCGGTATATGCTCGATATGAGCTGGAAATCGTGTTCTCTACTTCCGGTCGGGATCACGTAATCATATTCTTTCCAAAGCTGCATCTCCTTGCGGGCGGTCTCCAGGCGTTTGGTGATTTCGTTTTCGTCATCCTGAGCCCGTTCCTTCAACCGCTTGCGGAGCTCATCCAGAGAAGGTGGCAAAATGAAAATAGAGACGAGGAATTGAGCCATCTTCGGATCTGTTCTGAATGTCTCTCTGAAAGAGGCCGCACCTTGCACGTCAATGTTGAGGATAACGTCGAAGCCGCTTTCGGTATGGCGGGATACCTCTTCCTTGAGGGTTCCGTATAAGCGGCCGTGCACCATGGCGTATTCGTAGAAGTGGCCTTTGTCGATGTGGTCCTTGAATTCCTCCTCCGTGAAAAAGTAGTAGTCTCGCCCGTGGACTTCGTTGTCCCTTGGTGTTCGTGTTGTGGCGGTTACGATGCGTTTGAGGTTCGAAGACGATGCCAGCATCCCTTCGCAGAGGGTTGTCTTTCCGGTCCCGGCAGGTCCAGAGAGTAAGAATAGGATTCCTTTGGACAGTCTGAATGGCATGGCAAGAGAGTTGAAGTGTTGTAAGGAATAAAGGTTTGATGGTGCCTTCAGTACAGGAAGGATACTCCGATCAGAAGAGTTCCATAGGCCAGCATCACTATGCCGGATGTGGCGGTCCTCCAATTGCGGAGGTAGAGCCAGTTCAGGAAATCCCGCATGCGGTAGGGAAGTGCGCCCACATACATGGAGCCCACGATGACCACATATACCCAGCTGACCAGGAACAATCGCAATTGTGGTTCCTGCATATAGGCGGAGTCGAGAACAGCATCGCTTGCGAGCAAAAGAAGGATGGCCAATCCCCTCACCGGCAGAAAATCCGGCACCGTGAAAAACGAAAGAAAGGCAACAAGGAAGAATCCGACAAAAAGCCAGTCTTTGTATTTGCCGAGATCCGCATCCCCCAGATGGGTGACCTTGATCAAAAACAACGCGGATCCCAATCCCATAAGGATGACCGCAGCGATCTTACTCCTCAACGAGCCCTTGAAAAGGGATTCGGAGTGTTGCCGGAAAAAGAGGAGAAATGCCCCTAGCAGAACCAGTATGATACCGGTGCAAATTGTACTTTGGAATAGGCTCATGGATCAGGGAAAAGAATGAACCAATACCAACTTGTGGGCCGACTGCAATCTGGAAAAACGCGGATGATGCCGGAATAATCAGAACGAACATATAAACAAAAGGCGGGTATGGTCCTTAAAGGTGTCTTAGAGACGTACAAGGTATGGTTTAGGCAAAACGTTTCCGGCCAGCCGCTTCCTCCTCCGGGCGAGTACGAAATGGCAGCTTTTCGGTGTTGAACTCTTGAGCGAAATCCGATTTGAATGCTGGGCAAGATGAGCTGGATTCGATTCATTCCCCAATACAAGGAACGCGTCTGGGGCGGACGCAATCTGGAGACGTTTCTTGACCGTTCCTTGCCCGGAGGCAAGGTGATTGGTGAGAGTTGGGAGATCGTGGATCGTACTGATGCCCAGTCAGTTCTGGATTCAGCCGATTACGTGGAACAGACCTTGCGGGAACTGATTGAAGAAAAAACGCTGTATGTGATGGGGCCGGATTGGCGAGCGGAGGACCGTTTCCCTGTTTTGGTGAAGTGGTTGGATTGTCAGGAGCGTTTGAGCCTGCAGGTTCATCCCCCGGCTGAAATTGCTCCCGAGCTCAATGGCGAACCGAAGACCGAAAACTGGTACATTGCCCGTTCGGTGCCGGGGGCTGGACTTATGGCGGGGTTGATCAGGGGCACGACCCGCGAGCGTTTCGAGCAGGCGCTCAAGGATTTGACGTTGGAGTCGTGTGTTCACCGGATTCCGGTTTCCGCAGGGGACAGCCTTTTGGTTAGGAGTGGAAGGCTTCACGCTATTGATGCGGGAAACGTGATTCTCGAGATCCAGCAGAATTCGGACACCACCTATCGGGTGTATGACTGGGGCCGGGTTGGCTTAGACGGGAAGCCCCGTGAGATGCATGTGGAGGAGTCCATGAAAAGTATCGATTTCAAGGATTTCGAACCGGATGTTCTCCGGAAGGCACTGGGCAGCTATTTACTCGCGGAGTGCCGTGAGTTCCGCATTCAGAAATACGTGTTTGAAGGTCCGGAGGACGTGTTGCATTTCGGTGCCAACACCGACACACGATTGCTCCATGTGATCGATGGAATTGTCGAGGATATGGTCAGCGGAAAGTCCGCCATAAAAGGGACCAATCTGCTGATGCCCTACGGCGCGGAGTATCGCCTGTGTTCGCCGGAAGGCGCTGAGTTTCTGATTAC
>JAFGAQ010000060.1 GCA_016933595.1 Opitutales bacterium
ATCAGCCGTTTTGCCAATGCGACCTCAGTGGGAGTATGAAGCGCCATCTCTGAGCGATCCGCTGACCCTATGGGCTCCATCCATACCCCTCCACTCTTCCTGAGGATTCCATGAATACGCGCTGATACATACAACAAGTATGGAGCCGTATTGCCCTCGAAGCTAAGCATCTTGTCCCAATCAAACTGGTAATCACTCGATCGGTTCTGGCTCAAATCGGCATATCGCACCGAAGCGATCCCAATTGAAGTGGAAATCGCATCGAGTTCCGCTCCGGAAAGCTCCGGATTCTTCTGCGCGGTAATGGCCCGTGCCCGCTCACATGCCTCATCCAAAAGCTCCCTGAGTTTCACGTTCTCGCCATTGCGGGTCTTGATCGCCTTCCCATCCGGGCCGAGTATCGTCCCGAATGTGACATGCTTCATCACCGGTAGTTTCCGGCCTCGCTTCTCAAACCACTTTCGAACGGTCAGCTCAAGCTGCTCAAAATGATCTTTCTGCCGCGCATCGGTGACGTTGATGACTTCGTCTGCCGCAAAATGCTCGTGGCGATAGAGTGCGGTCGCCAAATCGGTCGTAGCATAGTTGCTCGCCCCATCCGATTTCCGGATAATGAAGGGTTGGGTGGCAAAGCGAGGATGCTCCGGATGAAAAACCACCAAGGCTCCCTGACTCTCCGAAGCGATTCCATCTTCCTCAAGCTCTGAACAAACCCGTTCAACTTGATCACGGTAAAAGCTCTCGCCTAGGACATGGTCAAACCTCACATCCAATCGCTCGTAGATCTTGATGAACTCGCCATAGCTGATATCCACAATCGACCGCCAAATCTTAAGATTTTCGGAGTCTCCACCCTGCAGTTTCACCAGCTCAGCCCGCGCCTCATCCAACGCGGATGGGTCAACCTGAGTCAAGGCGCTTCCCTTTCGGTACAGATCCTCAAGAACCGCAATCGGATCCCCGGTAATAGCGTCAAGGTCGACCTGATTCCTTTTCAGGATCATGATCAGAATCCCAAACTGGGTTCCCCAATCCCCAATATGGTTATCCCGAACTACCGATGCTCCGCAAAACCCGAGGATCCTACAGATCGCGTCGCCAATTACAGTCGATCGAATGTGCCCAACATGCATCTGCTTGGCAGTATTCGGAGAGCTGAAATCCACCACCACCTTCTTCCCACCAACAATGGATTTCGCGGCAATCTCCAAGCGATCGCTGCATCCGAAATAAAGGAGCCAGTCCAGTAACCATTCAGAATCCAGCTCGAAATTGATAAATCCGGGACCGGCGATTTCCAGCTTACCCCAAGGAACACGCTTGCCTTCAAAATGCCGATGAATCGCATCCAGAAGCTGCTGCGCCATCAAACGCGGGTTCTGCCGCTTCTGTTTAGCCCAAGCCAAAACCCCGTTAGCCTGATAGTCACCATGTCGGGGATCCGCAATCCGGACATCCGGATCAAAATCCGGCCCGAAGGCCTCCATTCCATCCGCCACCTCACGTATTCTGGTGATTAACGCTTCCCTAGTGTCCAGTTCCATAACCAATTGACTCATGCAAACAAACGAATCGACCTACAGGAATTTCCGCTCGACATCAAAAAGAAAATGTACCATAATGTTAAGTTTAACGCCGCATCAGCGCTGATCGTTATCCATTCGTTCGCAGTTAATGAGAAAGAAAATCGTCACTCCGCGCAAATTTGTTAAGCCACCCTACTCGCTGTTGATCGAGAAAAAAAGAGACGGGTCCGAGTTCACGGAGGACGAGATTCGTTTTCTAGTGGATTCCGTTCTGGATCAGGAGATTCCCGACTATCAACTGGCATCCTTGCTCATGAGCATTTTCTTTGTCGGAATGTCGGCCCAGGAGACCGCGATCTTCGCCGAAGAAATGATGCTTTCGGGTGAGGTTATTGATCTCACGGCCATTGCCAGGCCGAAGATCGAGAAATACTCCACGGGTGGGGTTGGAGACAAAACGACACTGGTTCTATGTCCCCTTGCAGCCGCCTGTGGGGTCGTGATGCCCAACATAAATGGTTCCGATGAAGAGTTCCTCATCAGTACACGAGACAAGCTGTCGGCCATTCCCGGCATGAAGACGAGCATGTCCATGGAACGCTTTGTGAGCCAACTTCAGGATGTGGGATGTGCGATCGTTGGACAGCCGGACGACATCGCCCCTGTCGATGCCATCCTATATAATCTCAGGCAGAAAACTGGAACCATCCCAAGCATTCCTCTGATCACCGGGAGCGTCCTAAGCCGAAAACTTGCTGCCGGGGCGGAGAGCCTCGTCGTTGATGTGAAATGGGGGAACGGTTCCTTCATCAAGGATGTTGAGCAAGCCAAGGTTCTCGCACGCTCCATTACGCGGGTGGGCCGTTCGATGAAACGTCGTTGCGTGGCACTGGTAACCGACATGAACCAGCCATTGGGCGATACCGTCGGAACCTCTCTCGAGCTTCTGGAAGCGGTGCAACTGCTAAAGGGTGAAGGTCCCGATGATTTGAAAGAGCTCGTCCTCAAGCTCGGTATGGAGATTGTCAGATTGTCTGGCGTTGCAGGTAGTACCCTGTCGGCAAAACAGACGGTTCAACGGCACCTTGAGGATGGATCCGCCCTTCAAAAATTCAGGGAAATGATCCAAGCGCAGGGAGGAAACCCTGCCTTCATCGACGATCCATCCCTCCTGCCAAAGGCTAAACACGTTCGCAAACTTCCCGCACCGAAGCGGGGCTACGTCCATACCATCAACGCCGGAATGATCGCCCGTGGCGTTCAGATTCTCGCCACCGATTCAAAAGGGAAAATCGACCCGGCTGTCGGCGTTTCAGAAATCAAGAAGGTGGGAACCCAAATGAAACAAGGGGAGCCGCTTATCATGATCCACTATAACGACGAGGAAAGGCTTGAACCGGCGCTCGATTATTTGCGATCTGCCTTCAGATTAGCACCAAAACGGCCCACTCCACCCGATTTGGTCGTCGAAAGAGTGGCCTGACCCATCAGGCACGACCAAGATAGGCACCGGATTCAGTGCTCACTCGAATCCGGTCTCCTTCTTTAACAAACAGAGGAACCTGTACAACCAGGTCTGTCTCGGTGCGGGCTGGCTTCAAGGTTGTGCTTGCAGAGTCTCCTCGCAGTCCTTCCGGAGACTCCACCACTTTCATTTCGACCGTGGACGGAAGCTGAACTTGCTTTGGCTTGTCGTCCACAAACAGAATATCGTAGGATGCGGATGGAACGATGTACCGAAGGTCGTCTTCCACAAACGCCATTGGAAGAACAACATCCTCGTAGGTTTCATTGTCCAGGAAATGATAACCATCGGCATCCGAATAACTGAACTCCAACCTCCGGTTTTCCACATCCAACACCTCAAGACGATCAGTGCTTCTAAACTTGGCTGTCGTCGAATTTCCCGTATCCAGATTCCTTAAAGTGGTCTGGACAAATCCAGCCTGTCGGCCTTGGGTGCGATGCATCACTTCCATCACAAGATGAGGACCACCCTGCAGCAGAACAACATTTCCTTTTCTCAAGTCATTTGGAGTTACCATGATCGGTCAAGACGGGTTTCATTCGATATTCAAGGCGCGAATCGGTAGGAGATCATTTCAGTCTCGTCAAGTCTTTCCTGCCGCAAGCAATACCTGCAAGCGCTCGATAAAAGGAACCTGGCTCGCCTTCAATAATTCTTTCGCTCTTTTCACAGGAGCCATCTCCGCCCGATCAATCTCGGGGACATCCATCCAGACGCCCGATGAAGGGGGCCACTCCATCTTGAATGAGTTGCTCGCCACAATCCGATCTTCCTCCCACTCGCCTTCCACCGCCCACGCGTATACGACCTTGCCTCCTTTTTGAATGATCATACCGAGCGACAGATAGTCCGCCTCTTTCATGAGCTTCATTCCGGTTTCTTCTTCGAATTCTCTCACTGCCGCTTCAAACGCCTTTTCGCCCTTGTGGAATTCTCCCTTAGGAATACTCCAGTATCCTTCGTTCTTGTGGGTGAATAGCGGACCTCCGGGATGAACCACCAACACACGCAACTCATCGCCATTTCCACGACTGTTATCATACATCAGAATACCTGCGCTTTGCCGGATCTTAACTTGCTTGCTCTTTCCCACACGGTTTGTCATAGGGAGGAACACCGTAATTGCCAGAACATAATCAGTCTCGATTAACCACCCTAACCAATCCATGTCTGCAGAACCATCCATCCCCATCAAAGCTGTCTTCATGGGATCCGACAGCATCGCAGTTCCATTCCTCGAAGATTGGCGGATCTCTATGTCCGAGAAGGTTCGACTCGATACCGTCATAACCCAACCCGACAGGCCATCCGGCAGGGGCAAACACGTCGCACCAAACGCGATCAAAACATGGGCATCCAGTTGCGGAATCCCGGTCGTCCAACCGGAGAATCCAAGCGTCGATCTCCCGGATATCATCTCGAACAATCAATGGGAACTGGCCATTGTAATGGCCTATGGACACATCTTATCCAAACCACTGCTAGGCTGTTTTCCCAAAGGGTGTTTCAACTTACACGCATCACTCTTGCCGGAACTCCGCGGGCCAAGCCCGATTGAAACCTCGATTGCTATCGGATCATCCTGCACCGGTGTCACCCTCATGGAGATGGTCTCCAAACTCGATGCCGGCCCGATCATCGATCAGGAAACGTGCCCCATCCTCTCCGAATCGGACGGACCCACTCTCCGGTCCGCACTCGCCACATCCTGCATTCCATTGATGAAGCGGAACATGAATCGGCTCGGCGATCAGTCCTATCCTTCCTATCCCCAGGACGAGTCCAGAGCCTCCTATTGCCGGTTGCTCACAAAAAGGGATGCCTTTCTGGATTTTTCCCTTCCCGCTAATGCTGTGATCAATCACATTCGTGCATTCCGGTCCTGGCCTGGATCCATCATGGAATTCAACGGTGTTCCCTTAAAAATTGGACAGGCAACCGTTTTTGACGATCCCGGATGCGAGCTATCGGATGCGGTTCCCGGAACCATGATCTCGGACTCATCATCCATTCGCATTCGGACTGTGGACAAATGGGTCTCGATTCTCTCCATCCAGAAGCCAGGATCCCGCATGATGCCCACACCGGATTTTCTAAGAGGCTTCCGGCTCCCGGCATCTGTGGAGCTGCCGTTTCAGTCTTCCATGCCGCTCGTCGGATCCAAACCCTTCCGTTTCACAAAATAATGATCACCGTTCCGTCCCTTCAACATACAGACACTCCAAATTCAAACCCGCATTCGGTTCCAAATGTCTTGCCGTTTCAGCGCCTCCAATCGTAGTATCATTCTCACGAAACTCCAGACGGAATCCTCTCACGACCCGCTTTCATCAAAATGAACACACATGTGCTTCCTTCTATTCCGGGCATCCGGTTGCTCATCGTTCTAGGGCTGTTGGCTCTTTGCTCCAGTTTACCCGCACAGGAATCCTCGCTCCGTTCGCAGATTGCCAGTCTTTCCCAACGTTTCGATGATCTCGAACGCCGCCACAGCTTACTGACTCTCGAGATCGACAACCTCAAAGCCGAGAATGCCCGCCTCAGGGCAATCGTATCCGCCGCAAGCTCCACAGAACAACAGACCCGGATGGATGCTGCCATCACATCGGCAATGGACGTCCAATGGAAACGCACACAATCCTACGTCCAAGAACAGTTCGATAAACTGCTGACCCTTATCACGCGCAGACTCGACGCCACCGTTGAGGGCATTTCCCGCACATCGCAGATTCAAGCATCCCAGCCCCCCTCCAATGCCGCAACAACAACGACTGCCACAGTGTTTTCCAACGATTTCCCCAAAGAGGGAGTCCGTTACAAAGTCATGCCGGGCGATACCCTCAGCAACATCGCGCAGAAGCATGGAACAACCATTCGTCACATCCAAAACGCCAATAGAATTGCCAATCCTAATGACCTGAAGGCAGGAACCGAGATTTTTGTTCCCATTCCATCCAAATAACGCATGGGAATCGAATACAGTATTCAGCAACTTTTCACCTAGCATCATGTCCGAACAAAAAAGCAGACTTGGACGCGGCCTAAGCGGCCTGATCTCACACGGCACATCACCATCCGGGAAATCTGCAGTGAATACAGTTGAGGTCGCATCACGGCTTCAATCCATTCAAGCAGAACAGAACCACGGAGCATCGGATCGAGGGTCCCCAATCGGCGATTACATGGAAATCCCCGTCGGGCAGATCTCTCCCAATCCGTTCCAACCCAGAAAAACAATCGAAGAGGAGTCATTGGATGGTTTGGCCGAGAGCATTCGCGAGCAGGGATTACTCCAACCCATCGTTGTGCGGAGGCTCGCTTTGGATGCATTTGAGCTCATTGCCGGAGAAAGGCGAATGCGGGCATTTCAGAAGCTGAAGCTGTCACGCATTCCCGCCCGGATCATTGAGGCAAACGATGCGAAATCCGCCTCGCTCGCCCTTATCGAGAACTTGCAACGGGAGGGATTAAACCCGATTGAAGAAGCACTCGGTTACGCCAGTCTTGTCAGGGATTTTGATCTCACTCAGGAAAAAGCGGCTGAGAGAATCGGGAAAAATCGCGCAAGCTTTGCCAACGCACTCCGGTTGCTAAGACTTCCTGCGGAAATTCAGTCTTGGATCGCGAAGGGATTAATCTCAACCGGGCATGCTAAAGTGATCCTCGGACTCGAATCCAAAGAGGAGCAGCAGGCATTTGCCCGCAAAATACTGGAGGGTGGATGGAGTGTTAGAGAGGCAGAGCGCCGGATTATAAACTTCCATATATCCGGACGGCAGGCGACCAAATCCGCTCGCGACAACACAGACCCTGCTGTGCACACCGCACTGAAAGACTTGGAGAAAAAGGTTTCAACCCGACTCAGTGCCGAAACACAGGTTAAGCACAAAGGAAAAAAGGGGCAGTTGATCATCCATTACCATGGCCTTGATGATCTTCAGAGAATCATGGAAACAATCGGAGTATCATCCGACTGACAAAAAAACCGCAGCCTAAACTGCGGTTTTTTTGAAATATAGAGTCCCCACATGTGCCGATAAGGTGGGCTCTTAACCCGGTCCTCACAAGGTGGGGGTATCTTCACAGGCTTCTGCCTTCCGGTTCACGGCTTGACATCATCCCGCAAAGGGCAACCCCCTATTCGGTTTACATAGGAAAAGAGCACGTGTGTTCGAACACCGCAGGGACTCTGAAATGAGCTCACTTACATGGCATCTTCACTGACCATATCGTATTCGCTTTTCAGCTCTCCCCCGAGGGTATCGATTCGCAAGTGGCGATAAGAAGGCAATCCGGTCCCGGCAGGAATCAGATTTCCCATGATCACATTCTCCTTGAAGCCCCTCAGACGATCTACCTTACCCAGCGTTGCGGCTTCAGTGAGAACACGTGTGGTTTCCTGGAAGGATGCGGCTGAGATAAAGCTTTCCGTCTCAAGCGATGCCTTGGAGATACCCAACAACAGCGGCTCAGCTTCGGCTGGCTTTCCACCGGCTTCAACGATTCGCTCATTGGATTCCATGAAATTGAAACGGTCAATCTGCTCGCCCCAGAAGAATTCCGAATCACCCGGATCGGTGATCCTCACTTTGCGCAACATCCTGGAAAGGATCACTTCAATGTGTTTGTCGCTGATCGAAACGCCCTGCACACGGTACACCTTCTGAATCTCGGATAGGAGATACTCCTGCACCGCACTGGGTCCGAGAATCTCGAGGATTTCGTGTGGGTCGGCCGCCCCTTCGGTGAGGTGCTGGCCACGGGTGACCACATCACCGGGCTGAACAATCATGTGCTTGCCATGGGGGATAAGGTGTTCCTCCTTCTCTCCCGTCTCCGGATCTGTTACGATCAAACGCCGTTTGCCCCGAACCGTTCCTTCGAGGCTCACAATTCCGTCAATCTTTGCCATCTCGGCGGCATCCTTTGGCCGACGCGCCTCAAACAACTCTGCAACACGCGGCAAACCACCGGTGATGTCCTGAGTCTTGGCTGCCTGCCGCGGCGTCCTCGCCAAAATGGTGCCTTCCTCAATGAAGTCACCCTCGTTGACCGAAATCTGAGCTCCTGTCGGAACGCTATAACTGGCCACGGGATCACCCTTCTCATTACGGATCACAATCTGGGGATTCAGGTCTTCCTTGTGTTCAATAACCGTGCTTGCGATACGTCCGGATGCATCATCCTTTTCACGCTTAACCGTCACTCCCAAAATCATATCCGTGAAGGAAATGATACCCGTCTTTTCCGACAAAATGGGAACCACTGTCGGGTTCCACACCGAAAGACGGTCGCCCTTCTTTATGGTCGCACCATCTTCGAAGAGCAAGGCCGCACCCACAACCATCTTATGGATTTCGAGCTCGAAATCGTCGTTGTCCAGAATACGGATTGAGCCGGTCTTGTTCGTGACAACACGGCCACCATCCTTGGTCCTGACCCAACGTAGATCTTTGGAGTATTTAATTTTCCCTCCATTGCGTACCCGAATTTCCGGATCCCGCTTACTCTGATTTGCCACCCCACCAATGTGGAAGGTTCGCATGGTCAGCTGAGTCCCCGGTTCCCCAATTGACTGGGCAGCAACAATACCAACTGCGCTCCCGATCTCAACAAGATCGTTGGTCGCCGGATCCACACCGTATTCTTTCGCCGTGATTCCAACCTTCTGCTTGGTCGTCAGCGGCGACATAACGCGAATACGGTCGATGCCCAGCGTTTCTATGCGCTTGGCGGTTTCCTCATCGATCATCTGCCCGGAGCGAACCAGAATTTCAGAAGGATCCAAAGGATTCAGAATGTCATCGGTCGCAAACCTGCCAACGATACGTTCATAGAGGGACACAATATCATCGTTACCATCCCCGATCGCAATCTTCCAAACCCCATCGCGATTCCCGTCATCGATTTCGGCAACCACACAATCCATCGCCACATCACACAGTTTGCGGGTCAGATACCCGGCATCCGCTGTCTTGAGTGCGGTATCAGCCAGACCCTTGCGGGCTCCGTGGGTCGAAATGAAGTATTCAAGCACCGACAACCCTTCACGGAAGGAAGCAAGAATCGGCCGCTCAATAATATCTCCGGATGGCTTGGCCATCAAACCACGCATACCGCACAACTGACGCACCTGCTGTTTGTTACCACGGGCTCCTGAGTCCATCATGATGTAAACAGGATTGATCTCGTCGCGGCTCCGGCTGGTGGATAGACTCTGGAAGACCTCTGCCGCAACCTTATCGGTCGCACCACCCCAGATGTCCACGATCTTGTTGTATCGTTCACCCGTCGTCGTGATACCTTTGCGGAACTGACTCTCAACTTCCTCAATCGAAGCACGGGCACGCTTAATGATTTCCTGCTTGCTCGGGGGAATGATCATGTCGTCGATACCGATCGAAATACCCGCCTGAGTAGCAACCTTGAAACCGAGCTGCTTCAGGCTATCCAAGGTCTCGATCGTCTTTTCCTGACCCGTCGTCTTGTAAGTGGCAAGAATAAGGTCGCCAAGCTTCCCCTTGGCCACTGGGTAGTTTACAAAACCAACCTCACGCGGCCAAATTGTGTTGAAGATCACACGGCCGACTGTGGTCCGGATAACCTTCCGTTCAGAGTTTCCAACTTCCGTTTCACGGCCATGGTCCGGATTCTTGAGGTCGATCCAGTCGTGCTTTTTCAGCACACCATCCGCCTCAGCCAACAGCACCTCATCAATGCTTTCGATCAACGGAACACGCTTTCCCGCCTCAGGCTTTGCCACCGGCTCAAACGTCAGGTAATACGAGCCAAGAACAATGTCCTGTGACGGCGTCAGAATCGGCTTACCACTGGATGGTGAAAAGATGTTGTGGGTCGCCATCATCAGCAATTTCGCCTCCATCACCGCTTCAAGTGACAAGGGAACATGGACCGCCATCTGGTCACCGTCAAAGTCAGCATTGTATGGAGTACAAACCAACGGATGCACGCGAATCGCATCACCTTCAATCAGAACTGGATCGAATGCCTGGATAGACAAACGGTGAAGGGTTGGCGCACGGTTCAACAAAACCGGGTGCCCCTTGGTCACTTCCTCGAGAATGTCCCACACCTCGGGTGACCGTTTTTCGATCATCTTGCGGGCCCCACGAACCGTGTGAACAAAGCCCAATTCCTTCAAGCGACGGATGATAAACGGTTCAAAGAGAACCAAAGCCATCTTTTTGGGCAATCCGCATTGGCTCAACTTGAGATCCGGACCAATCACAATTACCGAACGGCCCGAATAGTCAACCCGCTTCCCAAGGAGATTCTGTCGGAAACGACCCTGCTTCCCTTTGAGCATGTCACTCAAGGACTTCAACGGACGGTTTCCGGCTCCTGTAATCGCCCGACCATGCCTACCATTGTCGAAGAGTGCATCCACGGATTCCTGGAGCATCCGCTTTTCGTTGTGGATGATCACGTCCGGAGTCTTGAGCTGCATCAGGTTCTTCAAACGGTTATTCCGGTTGATCACCCGACGGTAAAGATCGTTCAAATCCGATGTCGCGAAGCGACCCCCTTCCAGAGGAACCAAAGGCCGCAAATCTGGAGGAATCACCGGAAGAACCTCAAGAACCATCCAATCCGGACGAGTCCCGGATTCCATAAAGCCTTGGATCACCTTCAGTCGCTTCGCGATCTTCTTCTTGATCTGCTTGGAACGCGTTGCATGCATCTGCTCATGCAATTCGGAAACCAAAGCTGGCATATCCAGAGATCCCAAAACATCGCGGATCGCTTCCGCTCCCATCTTGGCCTCGAAAGCATCGTAGCCATATTCGTCCTGTGCCTGCTGGAACTCCTGCTCGGTCAATAGCTGCTTCTCCTCGAGAGGAGTCTTTCCCGGCTTGGTGACCATGTAGTTCTCGTAGTAGATCACCCGCTCAAGGTTGCGTGCCGTAACATCCAACATGAGCCCGATCCGACTCGGCATGCTCTTGAGGAACCAGATATGGGACACCGGCACGGCAAGCTCGATGTGCCCCATACGTTCACGACGCACACGGGCCACGGTGCACTCAATACCCGTGCGCTCGTCGATCATGCCCTTGTATTTGATGCCTTTGTACTTTCCGGCTTCGTAATCCCTTACAGGTCCGAAGATTCGCTCACAAAACAATCCGCCCGGCTCAGGCTTGAAGGTTCTGTAGTTGATTGTCTCGGGGTTTTTTACCTCGCCCCGGGACCATTGCCTTATCGAGTCCGGAGATGCGATCGAGATGGCGACGCTCCGAAGGGAACGGTCTTTGTCGAGACTGAGAGATTCAGCAAATTCCTGGTTACTCATGGTGAAATGATTCTTGGATGACGCGATTCAGTTGATGGCTTAGGATCCAGCGTTCAGATCAAACTCGTCCTGTTCCAGACGAATATCGAGGCATAGACCCTGAATTTCCTTCATCAACACATTGAAGGACTGTGGAGTTCCCGCCACAAGACTGCGGTCTCCTTTGACCAAGGACTCGTATATCTTCGTCCTTCCCTGCACATCGTCCGATTTGACGGTGAGCAACTCCTGAAGCATGTAGGCTGCTCCATAGGCCTCCAACGCCCATACTTCCATTTCTCCCAAACGCTGACCACCGTACTGAGCCTTTCCTCCAAGTGGCTGCTGGGTGATCAAGCTGTAGGGCCCGGTCGCACGTGCGTGGATCTTTTCGGCAACAAGGTGGTTGAGCTTCATCATATAGATGTAGCCAACAACGACACTCTGCTCAAAGGTTTCTCCGGAACGTCCGTCAAATAGCCTTGCCTTCCCGTGTTCAGGCAACTCGGCTTGCTTCAGGTAGCTCCGGATTTGCTTCTCCGAAATACCGTCGAATACCGGAGTCGCAACCTTGAGGCCAAGCTTTTTACAGGCCCAGCCAAGGTGGGTCTCAAGAACCTGCCCCACGTTCATTCGCGAAGGCACCCCGAGAGGATTCAGACATATTTCAATCGGCGTTCCATCGGGCAGAAATGGCATATCCTCCACTGGAACAATCCGGGCAACAACCCCCTTGTTTCCGTGGCGTCCCGCCATCTTGTCCCCAACCTGGATCTTGCGCTTGGTGGCAACATAAACCTTGACGTTCTTGATGACGCCCTGGTCCACGCTATCCCCCTTTTCGACCGCTTCAATCTTGCGTTCACGCTCCCGATCCAACTCGTCGAACTTGGTCTGGAAGTTTCTGACGATTTCCATCACCTTGATCCGGACGGGAGATGGATCGATCTCAATGTATTTGGAGACAGCGGCCAAACGGCGCAACAAGGTCTTCGTGATCTTACGATTCTGCGGGATGATCGTCTCACCGGTTTCGCCGTTTCTAACATCCAACGGGATCTTCTCGCCAAGCAGAATATTCGACAGTGCTTCCGTGAGCTCTTCCCTACGTTTGTCCTGTTGCGAGCGGTACTCCTCTGTGATCTTTTTGATCTGGCGCCGGCGATCCGACGGGGACAATTTCTCGCTTTCGCCGTCCACGCGACTGGAAACCTTCACGTCCATCACAATACCCTGAACGCCCGAAGGCACGGTCAACGACGAGTCTTTGACATCTGCGGCTTTCTCACCGAAAATCGCCCGCAGCAGTTTTTCCTCGGGCGCCAATTCGGTTTCGCTTTTAGGCGTGATCTTACCCACGAGGATGTCACCCGGCTTCACTTCCGCTCCCACTCGAATCACCCCATCGTGATTGAGGTTTTTCAAGGCCTCTTCACCTACATTTGGAATATCGTAAGTGATTTCCTCAGGTCCGAGTTTCGTGTCGCGTGCCGTAACCTCGAATTCCTCAATGTGAATAGAGGTATAGACATCTTCCTTGATCAGTTTTTCGCTGAGCAGAATCGCGTCTTCGAAGTTGTATCCATTCCAAGGCATGAAAGCTACCAAAACATTCCGTCCAAGGGCTAGTTCGCCTTTGTCCGTGCAAGCTCCGTCCGCGATAACCTGGCCCGCTGAAACCTTTTCACCTTTCTTGACAATCGGCTTTTGGTTGAAGCAAGTTCCTGCGTTGGAACGCATGAACTTACGCAGCTCATACACGTAAACGCCTTTCTTAGGATCCGTCTTCAAATAGCGATCCACTTTCGGCATCTTTCCGTCTGCGGTCACAATGATCCTTCGGGCATCCACCGACGCTACAATTCCATCGATATCCGCGATGGCCACAGTCTTTGAGTCACGCGCAACACGGGCTTCCAAACCGGTTCCCACCATTGGGGCCTCAGTTTGAAGCAAAGGAACCCCTTGTCGTTGCATGTTCGAGCCCATCAGAGCACGGTTCGCGTCGTCGTGCTCAAGGAACGGAATAATTCCTGCCGCAATCGAAACCAACTGCTTCGGAGACACGTCCATGTAGTCCACCTTGTCACCAGAAAGCTCGAGAACTTGATCCCGGTAACGACACGTAACCCGTCCAACCAGCATGCCGTTCTCATCGATTTCGGAATTTGCCTGGGCGATCTTATGCGGTTCTTCCTGGTCCGCATTCAAATACTCCACTTCATCGAGCACCTTTCCATTTACCACCTTGCGGTATGGGGTCTCAATAAACCCGAACTCATTCACCCTTGCATAGGTACTGAAGGAGTTGATCAAACCAATGTTTGGACCTTCAGGAGTCTCAATCGGACAAATGCGCCCATAGTGACTGGGATGGACGTCACGAACTTCAAACCCGGCCCGTTCGCGATTCAAACCACCGGGTCCGAGAGCCGAAAGCCTTCTTTTGTGGGTCAACTCCGCCAATGGGTTGATCTGATCCATGAACTGGCTCAACTGGCTCCTCGCAAAAAAGTCACGGATGACAGTCGTTAATGCCTTCGCATTGATCAGCTTCTGCGGCGTAATGGTGTCGATGCTCTGATCATACATCGTCATCCGCTCTTTGACCAAACGCTCAGTACGGGCCAATCCCAGACGACACTGGTTCGCGAGAAGCTCACCAACCGTACGGATACGCCGACTTCCCAGGTGATCGATATCATCCACAAAACCGTCGCCCCTCTTGAGCCGGCTCAGATACTTGGTTGCGGCTACAATATCCTCAACATTGATGATCCGGGTTTCCAGATCCGTCGACAATCCAAGCTTCTGGTTAATTTTGTAACGCCCAACGCGACCCAAATCATAACGCTTTGGATCCTGAAACAACCGTTTCAGCAATTGAGTTGCGTTCGCTACTGTAGGTGGCTCTCCGGGACGTAGCCGCTTATAAATATCCTTAAGGGCCTCCTCACGGTTGCGGGTAGGATCCTTTTTCAGGCAACGCACAATCACGCCCTCATCCACCTCAGTATCGATAACGCGGACATGCTTGATGTCGGCACGCTCAAACGAGCGGATGATCGTCTTGGTCAACGGCTCAAAAGCGCGGGCAAGAACCACACCTTTGTCCGCATCCACAATATCCTCCACCAACACATAATTGGAAACGTTTTCCAGATTCAGTGCAGCGGAAACCTCCATATCATGGAGATCATAGAAAAGGTTCAGAATCTCAAAGTCCGAGCTAAATCCAAGCGCACGCAACAATGTCGTAATCAGAAACTTACGGCGCCTGCGGCGACGGTCCAAATAGACATAAAGCAAGTCATTCTGGTCAAACTGAACCTCCAGCCAGGTTCCACGGTCCGGTATGATCCGGAACGAATAAAGCGCCTTGCCACTGGTGTGCATCGCCTTCTCGAAGCAAAGCCCGGGAGACCGGTGCAATTGATTCACAATGACACGCTCAGCGCCATTGATGATGAAACTCCCGCGCTGGGTCATCATGGGCAACTCGCCCATATATATTTCTTCTTCTTTCGTCTGGTTATCCTCGCTCAACGAAAGGCTCACATGAAGCGCGATCGTAAAGCTGATCCCTTCACGAATGCACTCAATTTCCGAATGCGGACACTCCGTCAATCGGTATTCCTTGAACTTGAGGACGCAACGCGAATCATAGCTTTCAACGGGAAACACCTCGTTGAACACTGCCTGAAGGCCCTTGTTCGCCCTTTGGGAAGGGGCTATGTCATGCTGGAGAAACTCCTTGAAAGACTCGATCTGATGTTCAATCAGATTCGGTGGTTGAATCACTTCCTTAATTCTTCCGAAGCTTATGCGGTCACTCATAATATGGGCCTTGTTTGGAAACAGACGGTGTGCTCAGGTAAACGCTAAAAACAACAAAAAGCCAGTGGGGAGTCCTTTCGGAACTCCCACTGGATTTTTGGAAAATAGATCTATGGTATAATCGATCCAATCGTTACTTGATCTCGACTACAGCGCCAGCTGCTTCGAGCTTCTTCTTGATATCAGCAGCATCGTCCTTGGTGGTAGCTTCCTTAACCGTCTTAGGCGCACCTTCCACCAGATCCTTTGCTTCCTTGAGGCCGAGACCCGTGATCGCGCGGATTTCCTTGATCACATTGATCTTGTTTGCGCCAATCTCCTTGAGGATCACGTCAAACTCAGTCTGTTCTTCCTTGGGAGCTTCTTCAGAAGCCGCCGCAGATGCGGGTGCTGCTGCCACTGCCACCGGAGCAGCTGCGCTTACGCCCCACTTCTCCTCGAGAGCCTTGACAAGACCTGCAATCTCCAATACGGACTGACTGCTGAGCCATTCGATTACTTCTTCTTTAGTGATATTTGCCATACTTACTCCTTGCCCGGTTAGTGAGGCCACGTGTTGGCCCGTTTAAGAGATACTCTCCTAACGAAGGCGTTTGGGTTATAGTGATGATGAAAAAAATGTTCCAACTCTTCAGGCAGCTTCGCCCTTGGAGTCCGCATATGCTTTGAGCACCGTTACCACGCTCTGCGGAACCGCATTGAGAACCGAAACCATGCGTTGTGCCGGAGTGTTGAGCAAGCCGAGCAGCTGCGCCCTGAGCACTTCCAGCCCTGGCAGCTTCGAGAGCGACTCGATCTCGTCAACACTCATCATGCGATCGCCCAAGCTTCCGCCACGCATCTCAACCTTGTCTTTGTCCTTATTGAACTTCAACAGGATCTTGGCGACTTCGGATGGGTTGGCCCCGCCAGAAACCATTGCAATCTGCCCGGCCAAAATTGGTTTGTAGTCGGGCAGGTTCAACGATTTCGCAGCCTGGTTCAAGATGCTGCTCTTGATGACGTGGAACTCGGCCTTCTGCGGTGCGAGTCGCGAGCGAAGCTCGGCAGTCTCCTTCACCGTCAAACGGTGAAAACTCGTCAGGAAGACATAGTCTGTACCCTTGAGTCGTTCTGCGATTTCTTCTACTAAAAATTTCTTTTCCGGTCTCATGGAATCGATTGTTCAGATGCTAATACAGTTTCGATACGGACAGTGGAATCAACCAACTGTCGCAGCATACTCTGCTCCGGAAACACGAACTCCTGGAGACATCGTGGCGCTAAGGGTCATGCTCTTGATAAACCGCCCCTTGAATACTTCCGGTCTTGCCTTGGCAAGAACCTGAACCGCCTCCTTCGCATTTGCGAGAAGGTTCTCTTTCGCGAAAGACCGCTTACCCACGACGATGGACACATTGGCTGTCTTGTCCATCTTGAACTCAACACGTCCGGCCTTCACTTCCTTAATCGCTTTCGCGACATCATCGGTAACCGTTCCCGATTTGGGATTCGGCATCAAACCGCGAGGACCCAAAACCCTTGCAACCGGTTTAACCGATGCCATCGCCTTCGGAGTCGCCACCGCAACGTCGAACTCGAGCCAACCGCCCTGAATTTTCGCAATGAGATCCTCCAGTCCAGCGTATTCTGCCCCGGCCGCCAAAGCTTCCTCGGGGTTTTCCGTAAACACGAGTACCGTTACCTTCTTCCCACTTCCGTGAGGCAGGCTGACGGTGCCACGCACCATCTGGCTACTCTGTTTTGGATCGACTCCGAGATACGCGGATACTTCCACCGTCTCGTCGAACTTTGCCTTGGGCATTTTGCTCAGAATGTCAACCGCATCCGACAAGGAGTAATCCTTGGTGAGGTCGGCAACCTTAACAGCTTCCCGATAACGCTTACTGGTCTTTCTCATGGTAGTCCTATTCTTGCCTTCCCTGGTGATCAATCGACCACTTCTATCCCCATGCTTCTCGCAGTACCCATGATGATACGGGCAGCATGTTCGGGGTCACTGGCGTTCAAATCGTTTTTCTTTGTCTGTACAATTTCCGCAATCTGCTTGCGGGTCACTTTGCCAACCTTATCCCGGTTCGGCACGGCCGAACCCTTGGGCAATCCTGCGGCTTTCTTAAGCAAAACAGCTGCCGGTGGACTTTTCAGAATGAAGCTGAAAGAACGGTCAGCGTAGACACTGATCACCACTGGCAGAATCAGCCCGGCCTGTTCTTTTGTCCTTGCGTTGAAGTCCTTTACGAAAGCCATGATGTTCACCCCGTGCGAACCCAGTGCGGGTCCCACCGGCGGTGCCGGAGTAGCTGCTCCAGCGGGCAGCTGGAGTTTGATCTCACCTACAATTTTCTTTGCCATTGCCTTTAATCCTCTCGCTTTTGTACCTGCCAGTACTCAAGTTCCACTGGCGTAAACCGTCCAAATATTGATACAGAGACTTTCAATTTGCCCTGCTCGGGACTCATTTCATCGATCTTTCCTGTCAAGTCGACAAACGGCCCGTCCACAATCTTAACTTCCTCGCCCAACTCAAACTCGATCTTGGGCTTTTCCTTACCTTCAGCTTCTTTTACTTGCCGAAGGATCCGATCCATTTCCTCCGTTTTCAGAGGAACCGGGTTCTCTCCCCCTACGAAATTGATGACGCCTTGGGCGTCTTTAACAAAGTACCAAGCCTTCTGGTTCAATTTGCCATCGTCGTCATACAGACGCATGTGCACGAAAATATAGCCTGGATAAAACCGACGCGTCCGTTGGGACTTCTTTCCGTTTTTGATCTCGCTCACGACCTCAGTCGGCATGAGCACGTCATAAACGCAATCCCCCATCTCCTCGACTTTGATAAACTTATCCAGATATGCCTTGGCCTTCGCTTCCTGATTGGAAAGCGTCTGCACTGCATACCATGCCGGACCGGATACTTTTGGGGAACGATTCATTGGATTTGCGGATTTTGAAAGCGGGAGTTCCTTGCCAACCTCATTTCACCCGGTTGGTGAAGAAATCAATCCAGTTGACCAGTGAAAAGTCAGCCACCGCTGTGAATAGACCCAGTATGGCGATACCCACGAGGACCACAATTGTGTAGTTCCACAATTCCTTCCAAGTCGGCCATGAGGACTTTTTCAACTCCGATACCGTCTCCCCACCAAAGTGGCGGACTCCCCGGAAAAAGCCTGCGATTCCTTTAAACATAGTCTGTGAATTTGCCCGATTAAACTTTCAAAAATGGCAGGAGAAGAGGGACTCGAACCCCCAACCAACGGTTTTGGAGACCGCTACTCTACCAATTGAGCTATTCTCCCGTGAAAGGTTGTTCAATCCGGGACTGGCGACCAAATGGACGCCAGTCCCGTCTCTAAATCCTTGATTGCTTGAATCAGATGATCACTTCGATCACCTGACCGGCACCAATCGTCCTTCCGCCTTCGCGGATGGCGAAACGCTGTCCCTTTTCCATAGCGATGGCCTTGTGCAACTCGATTTCGATCTGCAAGTTGTCACCCGGCATCACCATTTCCACACCTTCTGGAAGCTGCACGATACCTGTAACGTCAGCGGTTCCGAAGAAGAATTGAGGACGGTATCCCTTGAAGAACGGAGTATGACGTCCACCTTCGTCCTTGCTCAGGACGTAGATCTGCGCCTTAGCCTTGGTGTGTGGCTTGATGGAGCCCGGCTTCGCGATCACGTGGCCGCGCTGTATGTCCTTCTTGTCAACACCGCGGAGCAAAAGTCCAACGTTGTCACCGGCTTGTCCCTGGTCAAGCAACTTGCGGAACATTTCCACACCCGTTACCACTGTCTTGCGGGTATCAGCCAAACCGACGATTTCAACTTCTTCGCCAACCTTGACAACACCACGCTCAATACGACCGGTGGCAACCGTTCCACGACCGGTGATCGTGAATACGTCTTCAACCGACATCATGAACGGCTTGTCCGTTGCACGCTCAGGTTCTTCGATTTCAGCGTCAATCGCGTCCATCAGATCCTGGATGCAAGCCTTACCTTCGTCGGTAAGGTTCAAAGCAGCCAACGCCGAACCGCGCACCACACGGGCATTGTCACCGTCAAATCCATACTTGCTCAACAAGTCGCGGATTTCCATTTCCACCAACTCGAGCAGTTCAGGGTCGTCGAGCAGGTCAACCTTGTTGAGGAACACCACGATTTTTGGCACACCGACCTGCTTTGCGAGCAGGATGTGCTCACGGGTCTGAGGCATCGGGCCATCGTCAGCACCCACAACCAGAATCGCGCCGTCCATCTGAGCGGCACCGGTGATCATGTTCTTGACGAAGTCCGCGTGTCCCGGACAATCGACGTGTGCGTAGTGGCGCTTGTCCGACTCGTATTCGACGTGCGAAACAGCAATCGTCACGATCTTCGATGCATCACGAACAGTACCTCCCTTTGCGATATCCGCGTAGGACTTGCCTTGGGCCAAGCCCTTACTGGACTGCACCGCCAGAATCCCGGCAGTCAGAGTGGTTTTGCCGTGGTCGATGTGTCCGATCGTTCCCACGTTCAAGTGCGGTTTTGTTCTTTGGAATGTTTCCTTAGCCATGAATGGTCGTTTGGAGTTACTACTGTTGGTGAATTCGATTTTCTAAACTGGAGCCCACGAGCGGAATCGAACCGCCGACCTCGTCCTTACCAAGGACGTGCTCTACCGACTGAGCTACATGGGCCTGAAATTTGGAAAGTGGATACTATCGTTCTGTCGAGACTGAAGTGGTTTCAAAAATGAATAAACATCAAAAAATGGAATCTCATCATTCCCCCGTCAATAAAAATCTCTACGATTCCATTCAAAAAGCTAGTTCACAATCGTGAACATCAAGTCGGCTGAAGAGACCACCTGGCCAGCAACCTTGCATTCAGCGGAAGCCATTCCCATTTTTCCAGCTCTGGTTTTTTTCATTTCCACCTCAATCCGGATTTGGTCACCGGGTTCCACAGAACGCCGGAATTTCACCGCATCACAGCTCATGAACAGGGCAACCTGGCTCGCCTTCCCGATCATCTTCAAAAACAGGATCCCTGCAGCCTGCGCCATCGCTTCAATCTGCAAAACGCCTGGCATCACCGGCTGGGCGGGAAAATGCCCAACAAAATAGGGTTCGTTGATCGTCACGTTCTTGATGGCAACCAATCGATTGCCGTTTATCTCGAGAACCCGGTCCACCATCAGAAACGGATACCGGTGCGGCAATGCCTTGAGCACTTCGTGAATCGCCATGCTTGCAATCCCGCTTTCGGCCTCCGCGCTCAAGGTATGGCTTTCAGCAAGTGAGGTGCCTTTCGCCGCAACAACCGGACCCGAAGCCACAACAGCAGGAGCAACCACTTCCGCCTGAGGGGTCGCTTGGATGGACTCCGCCATCAAGCGCGCCATCCGGCTGTTGATCGCATGACCCGGCTTCACTGCAATCACATGCCCTTTAAAATGGGCACCGGCCAGACTCAGGTCACCGACCAAATCGAGAATCTTGTGCCGCACAAACTCGTTCTCGAAACGCAAGGGCTCCTTGGAAAGCACCTTGTCATCCTTGATTACCAATGCACTTTCCAGACTACCTCCTTTGATTTTCCCCATTTGAATCAGGGACTCAATGTCTTCGTAAAAAGTAAAAGTCCGGGCCGCAGCAATCTCGTTCACATAGGATTCAGGATCCAGATCAATCGAATAGTACTGCGTAAAACGTCCCTTGGAGTCCGAAAACGTGCACGAAATTCTAAACCCGTCATAAGGCAAAACAACAATCGAACGATCCGCATCCACCACGGACAAAGGCGTTCCAATCGCATGAATCTGCCTTGGAGCGTCAAGATTCTCTACCCCCGCCTTTCGGATCATCTCCACAAATGCTTTCGATGAACCGTCCATAATTGGAGGCTCACTCCCGTCCAGCTCGACTATCGCATTGTCCACGCCCATGCCCCGCAAGGCACTGACAACATGCTCAACGGTATGGAC
This sequence comes from Opitutales bacterium, assembly GCA_016933595.1. Classification (GTDB taxonomy): domain Bacteria; phylum Verrucomicrobiota; class Verrucomicrobiia; order Opitutales; family JAFGAQ01; genus JAFGAQ01. The sequence goes on from JAFGAQ010000060.1 coordinate 21,165, forward strand.
TTTGGCGTGCCCGGATACCAGCGTGGTGTTGCGTACCAAATCCCCAACGTTCGAACAGTGCGCTTGGATTTCAGGGGAACCAGGCAAATCACTTCTCCGGAAAATGATGCCTTGGTTTGCCGCAGCAGGAAGCAGCTTCAAATTCACACGCTCTCCCGTGTGAAGGGAGACGCCTTGTGTCTCGATCGCTCTTGAAAGGGTTCTCTGCTTGATATCCATCATTCCTATTTCGTTTCAACTCCGGATTATTCTTGGACCTCACCTGAAATTGAGGTGCAATCCTCAAAATCCCGGTACATGTCAAGGTTGCTAGCGTTGAATTCAATTTTCACTTTGCAAGCCAATTCCCGGATATCCCTGCATAGAAACCGGGTCACGCGATAGGAATTGTCGTTCCTCTTCTCCACTTCGAAACCAACCAGCAAATGGATCGCATCTTCCAATACTTTGGGATCGGGGCTATTCGACAAATAGAAAGCCCGGTGCGATGATGTCCGGCTCTGAGCCGAATAGGTCTTCACCTCAAGATAGTATGCCTGCCCCTCCACTTTGACCCTCAAATCCGGATAACCGGAACGTTGCGTCCTACCGGATCGGGTCTTTGGCAAAGCAGCCGATATACCATACACCCGAAACGCTTCCATCAGGCAATCTTCAACCTTTGTGCTGATCTCATTCATTCGATCAGCCGAGCAACCACTTTGATTAAATGTCTCAGCCCCGCGGCGAATGACCTCGCGGAATTTGTCGCGATGCTGTCCATCCCATGGCAAGACACGCTTTCCGAAGGCGTTTTCCACTATGGTTTCGAGCGACAAACGGGCGTCCCGATGTCCCGTCCCAAAGAGCATATCCTGCACTTCCCCACTGTTTCCACAAAGATACGGGAGCGGTAATCCAGCCAAACCTACACCTGCGACAAGGAAAGCCTTACGACACCGCAGCATCCAACACCCGAGCCGCCAGACCCCCCTACGATTGGACTCATTCATGCTGGTTTATCATGGTTCGGACACAGGAAAGCGATGTCCAACCGGAAGACCCGATGGTCCTGCATAGAACAGGTCCCCCACCGTTGCACGCGCAACATGGTGAACCTGATCCGTCAATTGATTCAATATCTGTTCAACCAAGGCCTCAATCAAACCGGATGAACCCGACTCGGCGCGGTGCGCACTGCCCTCCCATAACAGCTGACCCGTCCTTATGTCGACCAGACTTGCGCGGATTCCCACCTCAACCTGGCTCGCGAAAACCATGTATTTCGACCCATACCGCTCTACCACAAGATACATAACCGCATCCGCCCCGAAAACTTCCCCAAGCTTGTCCAAAGGGATCCCATGCATCTCATCGGGTACCGTCACCCCATTCTCCTTCATGATCCGGTCAACAACGGCCACAGGATACACATAGTATCCCAATTCACAAAGTGGCTGAGCGCACATTGCCAACACATCATACGGCGCCTCAATATCCGCGCTGTGGTTAACCGGAGGCAAAACCAGGATCGACCTCGGTTGAAGTTCATAGAACAGTGTCATGTCCCGTGGCGGAACAGTCGAACACCCTGCCACAACCAACAGAAATACGCTTGCACACGGAACTGCCCAACGAAATTTCATGATTCACTGTCCTTCACCACCGTAGCCAGGATGAAATCCATGAAAGCTTGCGACTCCGGGAACAGCTGCCCCTCCGTCTCAAAAGCCGATATCGCGGCATCAACCTCTCCGCTTTCAAGCAATAGCATCCCCCGGTAGGCCCAAAACCCGGGCGGAAGCGCGGCATCACTCGACTCCGCATTAAACAAATCCTGATCCAGCAGGTCCAGGACCCGCTCCGGTGGAAACTCACCGGGACGCGTCAGATTGCCATGGACGGCGACTTCATAGTGGCCCCATTGGTACAATGACCGGTTGCTCTCACATCCGACCATCAGCATCAGATTGGCGATTAGCCACAGTGCAACAAATCCACCGACTTTCACTCTTGGGACCATGCGCCGGAATCCAAACCATAGGCCAGCGCGTCCACCGCTTCCCGAATCGCGAGATCCAGGACCTTGCCATTCAACGTCGAATCATAACTCGCGGTTCCTCCAAAGCCGAGAACCTCGCGGTGGCTCAGTTCATACTCTCCAGCCCCATTCACGGAATAGACGACCTCTCCACTGATCACATCAACGACATACAGACTAACCTTGGAGTATGCGATCTGCTTGCGTCCACTCCCGACAATCCCGAACAACTGCTGATCCCCGACTTCCTTCCGCCCAAATTCCGAGACATCACCCGTTATGGTATACCGGGCCGCCTTCAACCGCTGTTCCTGGCCCGCCAAAGCGGCCTCTCCAGAGGTCTCATCCAAGTGATCCCGATCCATCACCGCAAAACGCCCGGACTGTTGAAGATGCGTGATCAGTAAGGTCTTCGCTTGATCACCCAAGCGGTCGACTCCATCGGAAAAGACTCCCCTCATATAACTGGAACGGTTCGAAAACTGCCCCACAATGACCGATCGCTTCTGTCCGGAATACGGCACAACAGAGGACCTGACCTGCGGAGTTTCCACAACCCGGCTGGATTCCGTCGCACACCCCAGCATAAGCATTCCCGCGATTCCCAAACACATGCTGTATAGAGCCACGCTCAGTTTCTTCATAGGATTTCCGGTTTTGCAAAGGGAAGACTTAACCCTCCCTCAATGGTAATAGATAGTGATTTGCATTCACAATAACACGCTGACGCAAAAGAGAAAGCACAAAAAAGCCCGGAGGAACTCAGGTTCCATCCGGGCCAAAAATAGAATTTCCTAACAGATTAAACGGTCGTCCTTCCGGCAAAATCACTCTCCCACCTGGAAACGGACAAATCGCTTGATCATCATGTTTTCACCAAGCTTCGCGATCTGGGCAGTCAGAAGATCCTGAATCGTCTGATCCGGGTTCTTCACAAATGGCTGCTCCATCAGGCAGTAGTCACCAAAGTACTTATTGATCTTGCCTTCGATGATCTTCTGCGCTGCCTGTGCCGGCTTATCCTTTGCCTGTTCAGCCGCAATCTCGCGTTCCTTCTCCAAAATGGACTCGGGAACCTCATCCCGCTTCACATACAATGGACTCGCTGCAGCGATCTGCATGCAGATGTCCTTTGCAAAAAGACGGAATTCATCATTCTTCGCGACGAAGTCGGATTCGCAGTTGATTTCAACGAGCACACCGACCTTTCCACCAAGGTGGATATAGGACTCAACAATCCCCTCAGCGGCATTGCGCCCCGCACGTTTGGCCGCGGCAGCAACCCCACGCTTACGGAGAATCGTCATCGCTTCCTCAAAATCTCCCTTGGATTCAACCAAAGCCTTTTTGCAATCCATCAGGCCGGCTCCGGATTTTGCCCGCAGCTCGCCCACCATTTTGGCATTAATTTCTTCGCTCATGTCTTACTATTATTCGAAACTTCAGATCACTCGGCGGATTCGTCATCTTCCGCACGCACCACCTTCTTCTTGGAAGGCAACTTTTCAATCACCGGAGCATCCTCCGTGTCCTCGATGTCCTCTGGAGCCACAATCGGTTCAACAGCGGCCACCTCGGGTTCCTCTGCACCGATCGCATACTCGGCGGCCGGAGCCGGAGTGCTGGCTTCCTCGTTGTAGCGTTCAATACCTGCGGACAAGGTTACTCCGGAAGCGCGGTCCTCCTCGTAGGCCTCGGCCTTGAAACGTGGAGTGTAATCCCTCTGATTCATCGACACATCCCGCCTCGATACCCCGTTTTGAATCGCCTCGGAAAGCACTTCCACAATGATGCGGATCGACTTCACGGCGTCATCATTCCCCGGGATCGGATGCGTCACCTTTGTGGGATCCGAATTCGTGTCAACAATCGCAACCACAGGAATGCCAAGCATGCGGGCTTCAGCTACCGCGATCTCCTCGTGCTTGATGTCCACAACAAACAAACACCCCGGCAGACCCTTGACTTCCTTCAAGCCTTCAAAATTACGGAGCATCCGGTCCATCTGACGACGGATCGCAGCCGATTCCTTTTTCGGCAGCTTGGCCATCCGTCCGTCAGCTTCCATGTCCAGAAACTTCCGGTACTTGGCCAGACTGGTCTTGATCGTCGCGAAATTGGTCAGCGTTCCACCCATCCAACGGTTGGCACAGAAAGGCATACCCGTGCTCACAGCGGTCTCACGGATCAGTTCCTTGGCTTGTTTCTTGGTGCCAACCAACAGAATATCCTTACCGGATGCCACCAAATCCTCTACAAAACGACTGGCTTCTTCGAGCTTGTTGTAGGTCTTTTCAAGGTCAATGATGGAGATACCATGACGATGGTCGAATACGTATGGCTTCGACTTCGGGTTCCAACGACGCAACTGATGCCCGAAGTGAACTCCGGCATCCAAGAGATCTTTTACTGTAATATTCATGATGTTCAAAGCTCCCCCGGTTGAGGGAGAGAAACTATTTTCTTACGGGATGATGTTATGGTTTGAATTTTGATTCCGAACCCGAGGGCAAGCCTGCAGGCACCGGAAAAAAGGAACATAGGTGACCGCACCTTATCGGGTTTGCAAGAAAATTTTCATTCCATGCAAGCTCCATCCATTCAGAAGGTCTTGAACGTGCCTCCGGATTGCCGGACGATGCTCTGCACCCCCGCCTCACGCTTCGGTTTCATTTCAAAACCGATGAAGTGTATCCGCGCACGCTCGGGTAAACGCTCCTGCAAGCGGGCAATATCACGGGCCAGTTCATTCAAGTCCACCTCTGAGCAACGCTTCGGAAAATTCCTCCCGAAGCCCCCGTCCGATAAAATGAAAACCACATCCGGCTCCCACGCAAAAACCTCCTCCATCACAGCTTGGACTCCATCCAGCTCCGGCTTACCCTGTTCCGACTCCACTCGCTTCCAGTGCGCAGGACTAACGCCTCTTGTGTAAAATGAATGATCCAACCATTCCAACGCCTTCCGCTTGTTCGAGACCGTCGCCGGTATCATTTCGGCGCTGAACACCTCATACCGCCTGATAAACTGAACCACCGAAAAAGTGGTATGCGCATTCAGACTATCAATCAACCGGGCCGTTTCTTCTTTGATTTTCTCAACGGGCACCCCCGCCCGTGAAGCCTTGTCGATAACAGATTGGGACACATCAAACGCGATCACCACCCGCTCCCCCTGATCCGAAACGCCGAAAAACGAAAGATGAGATGCTTGCTTCCCCAGTCCCGCCGCCATTCCAGCCAAACCCGCCACACCCGGAAGCTGCGAAGATGGAGGCAACATGTCCGGCGTCATCATGGGTTGAAACGCCTGATCCGCAACATCCGGCAAATCCGGCAGTCCGTGGGCGGACAGAGCATCCACCGTGATCCGCTCCATTATCAACGAAGGGCTCGCAACCTGTTCAAACGCCGACAGCGCCACCTGATGCTCAATCTCGCGCTGCGGCAGGTAAATCGTCTTGTGGGCCACAAACTCCGGCTCCTTGCGTTCAGTGGGTACAAATACGACAACAAACACCGTGAGCATCAACACGCCGGCCTGAATCATCAAAGCCCACATCAAGGGACGGCCAATCCGCGTGCGTTGCTTCCGCCACGTCTGCAGCGAGACCGGTTCGTCATTTTGACGCTTCATCTGATTATAAGGATACCGGGATTGGAATGGTCCGATTATCAGCAGCAAACAGCAGCCCCCGCAATTCCAAAAAGGCATTTGACCCTCCTTTCGCGTTCTGCTATCGTCTGTGTTTCACAACCGGGCATGGCGAGCCTTGCGATTCGCATTCTGTTGAAACAACATTGTTTGCCGCCGGAAAACTGTATTTCATCCAATAATTGATACGATGCCAACATACCGTAGCCACACCACCACGAAGGGTAGAAACATGGCCGGAGCCCGCTCACTCTGGAGGGCAACCGGCCTGAGTAATCAGGATCTCGAGCGCCCTATCATCGCAGTGGCCAATTCTTTCACGCAGTTCGTTCCCGGGCATGTCCACCTCAAGGACATGGGACAACTGGTCTGTTCCGCGATTTACGAAGCGGGCGGAGTCGGACGTGAGTTCAACACCATCGCAGTGGACGATGGCATTGCCATGGGACACGGAGGAATGCTTTACAGTTTGCCCAGCCGTGATCTTATCGCGGATTCCGTCGAGTACATGTGCAACGCACACTGCGCGGATGCTCTGGTTTGTATCTCCAACTGCGACAAAATCACACCGGGTATGCTGATGGCCTCCTTGCGCCTCAATATTCCCACGATCTTCATCACCGGCGGACCCATGGAGTCAGGGAAAGCCTCCATCAATGGCCAGACGCTTCGCCTCGACCTGATCGACTCAATGGTCGCGGCCGCAGATGATACTGTCAGCGACGACGCACTCAAACTCATCGAAAACGAGGCCTGTCCGACCTGCGGATCCTGCTCAGGCATGTTCACGGCCAACTCGATGAACTGCTTGCTTGAAGCCATCGGTATGGCGCTTCCCGGAAACGGCTCAATCGTGGCAACCCATGAGGTACGGAAAGAGCTTTTCATGGAAGCCGGACGACAGATCGTTGAGCTAACCCGCCGCTATTACGAAAAAGATGACGCATCGGTTCTGCCACGATCCATCTGCACCTTCGAGGCTTTTGAGAATGCGATGAGCCTGGATATAGCAATGGGTGGTTCCACCAACACAGTGCTCCATTTGCTTGCCGCCGCCCACGCTGCGGGTGTCGACTTCACGATGGACACTATCGATATGCTTTCCCGGCAAGTGCCAAACCTTTGCAAGGTCGCACCGTCCACAAACAAGTACCACATGGAGGATGTGAACCGCGCCGGTGGCATCATGGGCATCCTGGCGGAATTGGACCGGGCCGGGCTGATCCACCGCAACATACCCACCGTCCATGCTCCATCCATCGGAGACGCCATTCAACGCTGGGATATCATGACTTCGGACGATCCTCAAACAATCAAGCGCTATGGAGCCGCACCCGGACGCATCAAAACCCAACACGCTTTCAGCCAGCGCAGTCAATGGGAGTCTCTCGACAAGGACCGCAAGGAAGGATGCATCCGCTCGAAGGACTCCGCATACAGTCAGGACGGCGGACTTGCCGTGCTAAAGGGCAATCTTGCACTGGATGGATGCATCGTCAAAACCGCCGGGGTTGATGCTTCCATTCTCACCTTCAAGGGCAAGGCCATCGTCTTCGAAAGTCAGGAAGACGCGGTTGAAGGGATCATTGATGGCAAGGTTCAACCGGGGCATGTGGTTGTCATCCGTTACGAGGGCCCACGCGGCGGGCCCGGCATGCAGGAAATGCTCTATCCCACCAGCTACCTCAAATCGAGGAAACTCGATAAGGTTTGTGCACTCATCACCGATGGACGTTTCTCAGGTGGCACCAGCGGGCTTTCGATCGGGCACGCATCCCCGGAAGCCGCATCCGGAGGAAACATCGCTCTGGTTGAAGATGGCGACCCTATCGAAATCAATATTCCAGCCCGTTCCATCCGTCTCGCCATCTCCGACGATGTGCTTTCTGTAAGACGCAAGGCAATGGTGGCCAAAGGAAACCTTGCATGGAAACCGGTCTCGCGCATCCGTCCGGTGAGCGAAGCGCTTCGCGCCTATGCGTTGATGGCACTCAGTGCCGACAAGGGAGCCGTCCGCGACCTCAACGGTCTGGTCCGACAATAATACCCGTCCGGAATACGGGTTCCATTTGGCGGCGCAATCGGCAATATTCCGTTGCGCCGCTTTTCTATTCAGATCGGGCGATCACCCCGTCAACCAAGCGCCGAATCTCCGCTTCAGAATCACGGTGTCCGATCACAACCAGATATCCACCGGATACCGGAGCATCTGCCAGCGGTCGTTGATTCAACTGCCCGGGAGTCCAGTCAAAGTAGAGCATCCCGGCACCTATTCCTGCAGGCAAAAATCCTTTCGCCCGGTAAACGGATGGACCGATGGCAGTGAAAGCCGTCACCAAGGCACCGCCTTCCACATGCCGCCCCAAAAGCTTGAATTCACATGCAACATACGCGCCAGGACTAACCGGCAGAACGCCATCCGCCCACTCCGGAGGTACTGCAGGCAGCGAAAACAAGACTTTCCCGTGCGACACCCGCTCAACCGGAACATCAGGCCGGAGCGCACGGACCGCACGAATGGTTTCCTCGATCTGGTCCTCCGGGCTGATATCGCACTTATTGATGACAACGCGGCTTGCACCCATCACCTGCGCATTCAACACCGGTAATGCTTTCTGGAGTTTGATCCACTGCCCTGGCACAACAACCGCCAGCGTCTCCCTAACCTCAAAAAATGCATCCAGTCGGCTCTCTTTCAGTAGAGTTGGCATTCCATTCGGGTCCGTCATCCCACTGGTCTCAATCACAAGCAGATCCACCTCAGCGGATCCCGCATCACGCAGTTCAACCAATTTGCGCATGTGCCGGATAAAATCTCCCGATCGGCATCGGCACAGCAAACTCCCCCCTTCCACCGTAATTAAAGGTAAGCCCGTCGACTTCAACAAAACAGGATCCACCCCTTTACTGGCAAACTCGTTAACCAGGAACACCAGTTTCTGCCCAACAAATGTCGACGCCAAATGGTTTAAAAGCGTGGTTTTGCCACTCCCAAGGAACCCACTGACCAGCAGAACCGGTATAGGATCGCTCATTGCCGCCACTCCACTGAGATCAGCATTTGCCGGACGCCTTGAGGATCGCCTTGGCCAGCGTCTTGCTGTCGGGAATAATGGACGCGTAGGCAAGCCTACCCTGAATACAAATACTCGGGATAGCATCCACTCCCAGCTTCCGCATAGCGGCAAGTCCTTCCTTGGTCGTGATCTTGTGCTCGACCACTTCGATGGGATCTCCAACTGCCTCAGCGGCATCACGGGCTGCAAGCACCATATACTGACATGGAGCACACGCAGCGGAGTTCAAGGTCACCACATCTATCCGGATGCGATCCAGTGAATCATAGTCCGGCAAATCAATATCCGGAAGATCCCCCCCGTCCGCATGAGCCTCAAGGGTTCGAACCACATCCCGTTCATACGGATCATGGACCAAACGCGCTACCGCCTCGAGATTCGCCGGTGGAACGGCATAGGGCAGATCACAACCGGGGGCCAAAATGAAACCGGACGCTCCACCCTTGTCCAGACAATCGATGGCATCCTTCTGGCACTCCAACGGTGAACCCAGCAACAGTGTCGTCGTGAGCTTCAGGTTTCCGCCAAATGACTTCCCGGCCTTTTGGGCAACCGAACGCAAAACCGCTAGATCAATGTTTTCATCCACCGATACATTGTCACAATGGGTCTCACACATCACCTCCAGGTTGCGGGTGGCATCCCCACAGACGAACAGACTCGAAAGCCTCCCCGCTTCGGCAATCGCATCAAAAACCCGATTCAAGGGTCCGGATACAAAACGTAAGAAATGCTCAGACGATATCTGACTGATCATGGGATCAACCACAGCCAAAACATCAACCCCCGCGTCCAGATACGCCTTTGCCATCCGGCAAGCAACATCCGCACAATATGCCATCAACTGGTCCGCCGAATCCTCATCACAGATCAAATCCATGAACAACTCGGCACTCCTCAGGTGCAAGGCAAGCGTCAATGGTCCGGTAATGAGTCCATACAACGCCACATCCTTACCAATTCCGGACTTGAGCCGACGGGTCGCTTCGATCACCACAGGCAAACGACCGGAGTTCGCGTCAAATGCGGGCAACACTCCGATATCCACCGGCATTTGGCCCGCTAACGGATGAGATTTAACCGCAGGCGGTGTCTCGGAGGCCCACTCCAATTCACATCCCAACATCTCGGCCTCTATCTGTAAATCAAATACAATCGGAACACCATCCGGCTTGTATCGATCACAAACGTGCAACACTCCCTTCTCGATCAGGTTTGCATCCCGCAAAAACAACTCCGGATCCGCCCCAATCAAACTCCCGGCATGCACTCCGGCGAAAGGCACCCAAGGGATTCGCTCGGGCGTCTCTCCACGTAGGGCCTTCAACAAAATTTCCTTTCCTGTCATGATTCCATTCCGGTTGAAATAACAGCCGACGCCTCGATCAAATCGGCGTCTAAATCGTTTGAGACTCTATTCCGCATCCCTCGTGCAGACAAGAACCGGGTTATTCTAACGTTAGATCCTTCTCTCCGCGAGTTCGTCAATACCGGATGTCATTTCACTCTCCACTCGAAGCCCTCCGCCTCAGCTCTCCCGCTTTGGTATCCAGCGAATTTCACAGAGTTTCAAAAATAGCTCTTGAATCCGCTGCCGCTTTCAACAGAAACTAAGCGGCTTTTTTCCACGGCAGCCCCATCCTGCGGATGTCCAACCTTAACCCATGCTGAATCATGATTCCATTAAGCTAGTCTCCCCGGGACACCTGTCTCGGGAAAAGTGCTGACCGCATGTCATAACCCTTTTTCCAATACATAATATCATGCAATATAACCCTGAATCGTTCGTTCAAAAGATTAAAGACCGGGATCCCGATCAACCGGAATTCCACCAGGCCGTTGAAGAGGTCATCAAATCCCTCTGGCCATTTCTGGAGGAAAACCCCAGATACAAACAGGACGGTCTCTTGGAACGCATGGTTGAGCCTGAGCGTGTGATCATGTTCCGTGTTCCTTGGGTTGACGATGCGGGCCGGGTTCAGGTGAACCGCGGATTCCGCGTTCAAATGAACAGCGCGATTGGACCCTACAAGGGCGGGATTCGCTTCCACCCGACAGTCCGTTTGGGCGTGCTGAAATTCCTCGCCTTCGAACAGGTTTTCAAGAACTCACTCACCACCCTGCCCATGGGCGGTGGAAAAGGCGGATCCGATTTTGATCCCAAAGGGAAGAGCAATGGGGAAGTCATGCGCTTCTGCCAATCATTCATGAGTGAGCTGTTCCGCCACATCGGAGCGGATGTTGATGTCCCGGCTGGAGACATCGGGGTCGGTGGCCGCGAAATCGGTTTCATGTATGGGCAGTTCAAACGCCTTCGCAATGAGTTCACCTCAACCCTCACCGGAAAAGGCCTCACCTACGGCGGCAGCCTCATGCGCCCTGCCGCAACCGGTTACGGAACCGTCTACTTCGCGCGCGAAATGCTCGCGATGAAAGGCGACAGCTTCCAAGGCAAGAAGGTCACCATTTCCGGTTCCGGAAACGTGGCACAATACGCTGCCGAAAAAGTGATCGAACTGGGAGGGAAAGTGGTCTCCCTTTCCGACTCAAATGGCACCGTCCACATTCCGAACGGCCTCACGACCGAACAACTCCAGGAAGTCATCGACCTCAAGGAAGTGCGTCGTGGCCGTATCTCCGAATTCGCCGCTTCGCAGAAGCTTCAGTATTTGGATAACGCCCGTCCATGGGCGATTCCCTGTGACATCGCGCTGCCATGCGCCACCCAGAATGAAGTTGAGGAAAAGGATGCCCGCACCCTCATCTCGAATGGATGCAAATGCGTTGCTGAAGGAGCCAATATGCCCTGCACCAACGAAGCAGTGGACATCTTCATCAAGGCCCGCGTTCTCTACGCTCCGGGCAAGGCTGCCAACGCAGGTGGGGTTGCTACCAGCGGTCTCGAGATGTCGCAGAATGCCATGCGCCTGTCATGGACGGCTGAAGAAGTCGACAAGCGCCTGTTGGGCATTATGCAAAACATTCATGCTTCCTGCGTGAAGTATGGCACGGATTCCGATGGATTCATCAATTACCAAAAGGGTGCCAATGTGGCCGGCTTCGTTAAAGTCGCCGACGCAATGATCGCCCAAGGCATTGTTTGATCGTTCAAGAATTCTGATTCGTTACAGATTCCCACACAAGACCCGGTCATCTATTGGACCGGGTCTTTTTGTTTTCAACCTTTGCTCTTCAATTATAATCCTTCGGCCGTGTCCTGAGACAACGGCACTCCTGCCTTCTGAAGATCATAGGCATGCACCAGATTGCAGGAATAGAAACCATGGAGCGATACCAACGATCCGATTTCATAAAAACAGAGTCCGTCGCCCATCCTTCTGTCCATGAGCCGCTTATGCAATAGAACCACCACACCACGTAAGGTCGCGCAATTTTGTTCTCTTCCCATATCATCTCCAGCCCGGATTAGATTTGAAAAAGCGGTCACATTCCGTTTTCATATATTCTTTCAACTCCCCAATCACCCCATCGACATCACACCCTACAGCGTTGTCGCACGGGACACTGATTGATCCCTAAATCACGCATCCCACCCAAGGATAATTCCGAATATACCATCATGAGCACACTGGACCTCATTCTGTTCGTCGTCGCTGTCGTCGGCGTCATTTCTCTTGGCATCTGGAAGAGCCAGGACGGAACCACCGACGAAAAAACCGCCAGCGGTTACTTTCTCGCAGGCCGGGGGCTGACCTGGTGGCTCGTCGGGTTTTCGCTCATCGCTGCGAATATTTCCACCGAGCAGTTTGTCGGAATGTCAGGAAAAGCAGCCGACTGGCTGGGACTGGCGATTGCCTCCTACGAGTGGATGGCGGCAATCACGCTTATCGTGGTTGCTTTTGTATTCTTACCCAAACTCCTCAAAACCGGGATCTATACCATTCCCGAGTTCCTCGAATACCGTTATGGAGTGCTTTCCCGAACCGTTATGGCAATAGCAACCATGGTGATTCTGGTCGGGGTTCCCACCGCTTCTGTAATCTTCTCCGGAGCCAAGGTCATTTCGGTCTTTTTCCAAGACACCACCCTATTCGGACTTCCCCTTGGAAATATCACAGTTGGATGCTGGATTATCGGGATTTCGGCGGCAGTCTACGTCTTCGTGGGCGGATTAAAGGCGTGTGCCTGGACAGACCTCATATGGGGAACCGCCCTCATCCTGGGGGGCGCGATGGTGATGATCCTCGCCTTCAACACATTGTCCACCAAACCCGCCGAAGAGCTTTTCCAAACCAAGGTTGCCAATTCCTCCGCAACGGTGGAAGACATCGCAAATGCGGGTGCATGGGAACGTTTCATGCTCCTGAATGACGGGAAAGACGGCGAGGCAGTCGCAGTCGATGGGCCCAACGCAAGTGGAGGCAAGATGCACCTGGTCAGACCAAAAGCCGATCCCGAAATCCCATGGACAGTTCTTATTATTGGACTCTGGATCCCCAACTTCTTCTACTGGGGGCTCAACCAATACATCGTTCAACGTTCGCTCGGATCGAAATCGCTCGCGGAAGGTCAAAAGGGGGTCGTTTTCGCGGCTGCTCTCAAGATCATTATCCCCTTTGTGGTCGTCATCCCCGGAATGCTGGCTTTTAATCTTTTCAACGGGGATCTGCGTTCTCAGGCCGACCTTAAAAATCAGGTAATTCTCCAGGAATTTGACGCCGGCAGCTATGATCGGGTCATTCCCTTCACTCTCGAGTATGCCCGGATTTCATCTGAAAAAGCATCCGAAATA
>JAFGAQ010000401.1 GCA_016933595.1 Opitutales bacterium
AACCCAATGGTATCGCCGAGAACAGACGTCGCCTGGTCATTGCCGGGGTGGACGACGGGTTCCGCCCCGTTGTATGGAGCAGTATCGAACCCATTGCAAGTGAAGCCGGACTCAGCGGTACCGGCCCTGTTGCATTCGTGGATGGAGGGAATGGCATTGACTGGACTTCATACCCCGACCCGGAGCATCCGGGAGCTCCGAAAATCACCTCTTTTGCAGACGCATTTTACCTGGCAACCGGCTATCACCTTTACCGCTCAACCGATGGATTGAACTGGGAAAAAGTCTTTGAACCTGACCCGGCGTCCTGGATCTCCGCACTCTACACTTATCGCGACCGGCTTTGGGTAGGAACAACCAACTACTACATGGCCTCCCGTATCTACGTGCCACCCCCGGAAGGCATTGATCGGAAAAATGCGCTTTACTCGATTCCGGAGGCTGCATCCGAATGGAAAGAAACCGTCATTGAAGATCAGATCTATCTGTCGAGGCCCAGTCTCGATGGACCACACATGCTCGATTTCGCCTTCGGATTTCCCTTTTCGACCGCAATCCACGCCCAATCGGGAAGTGACATATCAAAGACGTACGCCCCATGGCCAGCCTTCGATGGGTCCATCATATGGGCCTATGGCAGATACTACCTCTTCACTGGAGACATGGTGCTTAAAACACGTTTCATGGGATTCGAAGATGCGGACTATCACGCCCAAATAGAAACGGCCGGAACGGAATTCGAACCTTGGATTGATACCGGATACTTTGGTCACCTCAAACCAGGCGCCGATCCGCTTATCCACTCGACCCTCGGAGAGATCCATGTCGTTGAAAAACCAGGCGACGATGGGGTTGTCTACATCCTTTCTCAACGTTGGGGGGTTCTGGAAATGAGACTGGACGACTCTCCCTATGCATACTCTCCATTCGATGACACCATTTACTACATCAACTTCCACGCACCCTCGGATGTGAACTTCGAAAGCGATGCAATCATGGACACGCCTTTCTACAACCACCGGACGGAAAAGTGGACCCGAAGACTGAGCTGCGAGTTCTGGGAGTTCGATCAATGGTTCCCCTTCATTCAACGGCGCGTTGAAGCGCTCAAGACCGAGATCTCGAGTCTAATGCAGCTAATTGACAATGGAAGCATCGCGGATGCCTCCAGAAGTCTCGAGACCATCGAAGTCGAATGGATGATCCTGGAAACCCTCAAATGGCCGGCTTCCCACGAAAATAATCCGGTTGATCCGGAAGTGCGCAAGCAGCGGTACAATCAAATCGAAGCGGCACTGGAGGCAGCAAGGAAAACTGCAGCGGCAGCCCGTCAGGCTTTCAGAGACACTTACGCATACGAGCCCTGAAACGCAACGGATTGGTCTCAGAAACCGTTGAGTCCAGAGGAATAGCGATTGACAGGAGTTTCGATCCCTTGCGATACATTACCAGTGGTCATGCACGGACCTACGGCCCGTTTTTCCCCGCTTCGGGGAACTCCGGAATCATGGCAAATCGCATTATCCACGTGCATTTCCACCTGTGTTCCGCTGCCGATTCCCACGTCTGTTCTTCTTTCGATCATCCCTTCCCATGAGATTCACCGCCTTCCTTCAATCCGCATCCCTTGTCCTGCCGATTCTTGGCGCACTATCGCTCAACGCTCAGCCAACAATCACCTACCACCCGGGTCACGACACCTTCGTCATCGGGCAAACGCCCGGATTCAGGGTGGACGCCACCGGAACCGGGACACTCACCTATCAGTGGATGCGCAACGGCTCCAACATCCCGGGCGCAAATGCTGCCCGCTACTACGGGCCTCCGGTCAAAAACACCGACGAAGGGGCCAGTTTTTCGGTCCGGGTAACCGATGGAAGCGGACAATCGGTCGTCTCGGGAACGGCCGTTCTCAACGTGGCGACCTCCACCGCCCACAGCATTCTGCCGAACCCCGACCCGGCACTGGCCCGTTTTCACGTCGATGCCATCCATGGCAATGACGAGACAGGAAATGGATCGGCATCGGCCCCTTACCGGTCCTTTGCCAAAGTAAGACCCCTTTTGACCTCCGGTGACACCGTCCTATTTCAGGACGGCGACTACGGAAACATCGAACTCCGGTACCAGCCTTTTCCGGGTTGGGTGTCCCTGATGGCGGCACCTGGAGCTTCGCCCGTTATCCAAAAGCTTATTGTGGACGGCGGCGGACACCCCAACCGGGTCGTCTGGAATGGCCGGTTCAACATGAATTATCATCTGCGCGTGATCGGCTTCAACATCCGTGATGGGGTAAGTATCGGAGGGGCAAACCACGTCCGGGTGGAACGATGCACGATCCGGCGGAGTCTCCCATTGAACGGATCGGTGACAGCTATAGAAAGGGCGGGGGTGGAGATCCGGGCCTGCCGATCCATCGTGATTGCCGACTGCGAGATCACCGAATCGCCCTCCGGCATTGGTGCCCGCGGAAATGACCTGATCCTGCGCAACAATCACATCCACCACCTGTCCCACGATGGAATCAGCCTGACTGGCTGCGATCAGGTGCTCGTCGATGGCAATACAATCCATAACCTCGATGATGGCGCCAGCGACACCAACCCACCGGCCTGGAACCGCCACTGCGACGGCATGCACATCACCATGGAATCGGGCGCTTATCCGATCGATGCCAACGCAGGTATCACAATTCGAGGAAACACGATCTACCATTGCGAAGCCATGGGTATCATGTACCAAAACTGGTCCACACGCCTGCACTTCAACAGCGACTTTGTCATGGAAAACAACGTATTCGGACCTGCAGGAGGATATCTCCTTCATTTTAAGGACACCTGCCTTGGTTTCATCTTCCGCAACAATTCATTCGTGACCATTCCTAACGACAATTATCAAGGTCTCTACCGAACCCTTACCTGCTCCGACTACCGGATCGCACTGCCCACATATGCATCCTCCACTGGTGTGGAAATCTTCAACAACATCTTCCGCAATATTACGGGAGATTGGGTCAGACCTCAGTATACCACTCGTTTCGACCACAATTTGTTCTATCAGAAGACAAGCGATTTCGAAACCGGGGAAGACGCCATCCTTTCGCCGACGAATCCGTTTCTCTCGAACACATCGTTTTCCGGAGAAATCCAAGGATCATCCATGGCCATCAATGCGGGATCCCCATCGAATGCAGCCCCCACTGATATCCGCGGAATAACCCGGGATGCACAACCCGACGTTGGAGCATGGGAGTTCAATTCCGGCAACACCCCCCCCTCGATCACAAGCCCAGGTTCACGGACCCTCGAGGCCGGAACCAGCGTCACGATCCAGATCCAAGTCACCGATCCCGATGAGGGACAAGTTATTCAGGTGCATGCCACCGGAGAATGAGCCGCAGGAAACAGGACGCCGGATAGCCGTGGGTGCCCCTCTGTCGGTTAGCTGTTATCCAGCCGACAGGAAGACAACAGTGTAATTACTCGGTCACCGGTTGCTGAACCGGAAAACAACCCCGGCGTTTCCATATGCCCGCTCTTCGCCACCCTACAATCCAATGGCCATTTTTGACTTTTCCAGACGTCGACCTACCATAGGTCAGCATGAACACCATCGATGCCATTGAATCCCGCCGGGCCGTCAAACACTACGACCCAACGCACCGGATGCCCGAAGACGAAATCCGGAAACTGCTTTCCCTGGCAATGCTGTCTCCCACCGCATTCAACATTCAGCATTGGCGTTTCGTCCTCGTAAGGGATCCGGAACGGCGCAAACAGATTAGGGCAGCGGCATGGGACCAGGCACAGGTAACAGATGCATCGCTTCTCGTGGTGGTCTGCGCTAACCAGGACGCATGGAAAGACGCTTCCCGTTACTGGCAGAATGCGCCAAAAGCTGCGCAGGACGCGTTGGTTCCCGCCATCCACGCATACTACAACGGTCGCGAGCAGGTTCAGAGGGACGAGACCATGCGGTCGTGCGGAATTGCTGGGCAAACCCTGATGCTTGCTGCCAAAGCAATGGGATACGATTCCTGCCCCATGGATGGATTCGACTTCGACGCTGTCGCCAGAATAATCGGACTACCCGAAAACCATTTGATCGCGTTCATGGTGGCGGTCGGAAAAGGAACCCAAGAAGCGTGGCCTCGCCCCGGACAACTCCCCTATGAGGAAGTGGTCATCGAAAACCACTTCTGACTTGAGGCACCCGATTCCATTGAAAACGCGCTTATGGAGTATTGAGTCCCTCCACTCGTTTTCAATTATCCAATCGAATCCAGTCCTCGATTTGGGTGCTGTTGAAAGGAATGCCTTTGATCCGCAAGGACAAAGCTTGCTTACCACGGAACGGATAGTCAGGCGCCTTGGCAACTTCCAGCTTGCCCTCCAGCATCGATAGGCCGCCCGGGACACGCAAACGAACACGGACACTTCTACCAACCGGCAGACTCCAGTGCTGCCCGATCTCACGAAAAAGCGGATCCTCCAAGTCCTGAACTCCCATCGCCGGGGTATCCGACTCGACAATCAGAAACTCAATCTGCTGAGGATGGTCCTTACTATGACGCATGGCTGATCTCGTTCCAATCAGGTTTGAACCGGTCCGGAATACCCGTAAGGATCCTAACGCATCAGATAGGCCGGAACCTCCACCGGAACCGGAGGCCCTACCTGGCGAACGGTCTCACCGGGATTCCACACCGTGTCGATCTGGATGGACCGGGGATGGTTCGGCACCCCCATCTCCCCCGATGTGATCTGATTGTGAAGCTGCTTGACCGCAGAATCGGCAATTTCGCGCAGCATCAACACCACGCCCGAGTAGTCCCTGTCGGTGCAGTCCTGATTCGGCAAGTCCAAGACCACAAAACCCAGATTCTCAGGAAACCGGAAACCCATGTCGTGGAGCAGGTAACGGAGGAAGCCGAAGGTGATCACCGCATCCGGCCGATGCGTCTCCATCCAGTTCCGGATGCGCTCCGGGGTCTCCTTTTTATGGGTCTCGTCGATCACCAGAGGCTCCACTCGCATCGATTCGGGCATCATCGACATAAAACCGACATAGGAGGATCGCAGGCGATCGGACGATCGAGCATTGAGGCGATCCAGTACCATCAGTCCCGGCCGCTTGTATCCCAGTTCATACACTTTTTTCAGGCACAATCTCACACTCTGAAACGTCCCCGACAATACCTCATTGAGCCTGGGCTCCTCAATCACCCGACCCACCATCACCACCGAAAAATACTCCCAACGGAGATCCGGACACTCGATTGCCTGCGAATCCGTAAGCGAAGTCAGGATAATGCCACGAACACCTCTGGACCGTAGTATCTCGGAATGGCGGTCTCCGCTGATTGCCGGATCCCAGTAGTACTCCTCAAAATCGTATCCCAAGCGATCCGCATACTCGCGACAGGCCCGGATCAAACCCTGCCAGTGATCCTTGAGATAACGTCCTATCAAAATCGCCATTCGGACGGATGATTTCCGTTCGATGAAGCTGTTGCGGTATTTCACCAATGCGGAAACCATCGGATCTGGCCGGTATCCAAGCCGATCAGCGGCCTCCCTTATCCGGCGCCGGGTATCCACCGATATCAAGGGAGAATCCTGAAGAGCACGGGACACCGTGGCATGATTAACCCCACAGGCCTCGGCAATGTCCCGCATGGTGACGCGCTTGCGTGGATGATCTGAATCAGACATGAGCAAATAGGGGAGGTTTCACATACACTGTTTTCGGCAGAAAACAAAAAGACAACAGCTATTCTTCAGATTTCGAATTCGCGCTTGTCCCGGATGCCGTGATTCCTTTTTTCGCAATTCCAATAACAGAATCCATTCAAATGCACTAGGGTGCATGGAAGGGGGCTTATCAAGCGGAACCCCTTCGACACATTGACATTCACCCCCTATGAGTATCTTCAATTCCATTCACCGTTCAGATACCATCTGCTCATCCAAACTGATTCCCATGAAGTCACCTGCATCCACAAAGGGTCTGCTGACCCTCGCACTCCTCTTCGGAACCGCCACCTGTGGTCTGGCTTCGGAAGGCTATCACCTGCACGAATCCGGCTATCTCGAGAAGCGCGGCGTCAACGTCACCCTTTTCGCGGACTACTATCCCGAGGGGCATCAAGGCGCGCTCACCATCATCCAAAATGGTGAACGCATTGCGGCCAACGGCGACATTCGCCTCGAACCCACTCCGGGCCAATGGGATCCGATCCCAAAAGTCATCGCCAAAGGACATGATCCGGAAAATGGCTTCCTGTGGGCCACCCTTGCCTTCCCCGACGAGGCACGCGACCGCAAAGGTTTCAACCCGATTGTCTATCCCGACCTGAAATTCCAGTATCACATCCGGGTTATTCCCGATGGCGACTCATTCATGATCCATGTGGATCTCGACGAACCACTCCCCACGGAATGGATCGGAAAAGTCGGATTCATCCTCGAGCTTTTCCCGGGGCATTTCTTCGAACGCCCCTTCATCATGGATGAGCAAACCGGCATTTTTCCAAGGCAGGTCAACGGACCTTTCGTGCATTCACTCGACGGCAAGCACACGGCCGAGCCGCTCGCCACCGGAAAACGGCTCACCCTTACCCCCGAGCGAAGCGGCGACCTGATCGTGATCGATGGCAAAGGATCCATTCTGGAACTCATCGATGGCAGGGCTATCCACAACAACGGATGGTTCATCGTGCGTTCGGCTATTCCGGAAGGTGCCACACGGGACGCCATTGTATGGGAGGTTAATGTATCGTCCGAAAAAGACTGGACCTACCAACCCGTGCTTCATCTCTCACAAGTCGGATACCATCCGGACCAATCAAAGGAAGTGGTGATTGAACGCGATCCCAACGACACCCGCGCCATCGGGGCGATCACCATCGAGCGGATTCAGCCGGACGGATCCCGGGAAACGGTCAAAACCGGGCAACCCGAAGTATGGGGACGGTTCCTCCGCTACGATTACCTCACATTTGATTTCAGCGACCTTCGCCAACCCGGCCTCTATCAGGTATCCCAGGGTAAGACCGTCTCCAATCTGTTCCGGATTGATCCGCTCATCTATGAACGGCATGTCTGGCAACCGACTCTCGAGTATTTCCTTCCGGTCCAGATGTGCCACGTGAGGGTAAACGACCGCTACAAGGTCTGGCATGATTTCTGCCATATGGATGACGCGCGCATGGCACCGGTTGACCACAACCACTTCGATGGTTACATCCAGGGCACGGACACCCTCACCAAATGGAAATCCGGAGAGAAGGTTCCCGGCCTCAACAAGGGTGGATGGCACGACGCCGGAGACTATGACCTCAGGGTGGAATCCCAGATTGGAACCTGTTATGCCCTCGCTCTGGCGCAGGAGGAGTTCGCCGTGGATTTCGACACCACCACCATCGATCAGGACTCCAGCATCGTCGAGATGCACCGGCCGGACGGCACACCGGATATTCTCCAACAGATTGAGCATGGATTGCTGAGTGTGCTCGGAGGCTATGATGCACTCGGCAGACTCTTCCGCGGGATCATCGAAAACGATCTCCGGCAATACGTGTTTCTCGGTGACGGCGCAGGCATCACCGACAACCGATTCTACGATGCCGCGCTCGAGCCCGGTGAGTTGGGAGCAGAAACCTCCTCCATTCCCGATGATCGCTGGGTTTTCACCGAAAACAACCCTGGCCACGAGCTGCAGACCGCTGCCGGTCTCGCCGCCTGCTCCCGTGTCCTGAAGGATTACGATGCAGCGCTTGCCCAACGTTCGCGGGAGGTCGCCATTGCCCTCTTCGACGCCGCCGTCATACCCGACCCGGTAAAGGAACAAGGCGGAACTCAGGACGGCAGTCCCCGGGCACTCGCAGCAAGGGTCGTCGCTGCCTCCGAACTCCTCCTTACGACCAGGGATGAACGCTACGCAAGGGCTTTGGTCCATGACCTCCCCACCATCGAAAACCATTTCCGCTACGTGGGCTGGGCCGTCGGCAAAGCACGCCATCTCATCTCCGATGAAGGCTTCCTGAAACGCCTCGACCAAGCCGCCCTCACCTACCAGTCGGTTGTCCGCGGACAGCAGGCCGAAAACCCGTTCCGCGTACCGTATCGTCCCAATATCTGGGGTGATGGCTGGAATATCCAGCGCTTCGGTTACCAACACTATTTCCTCAACAAGGCATGGCCCGATGTGTTTGATCTGGAACCGATGTTCCGCGCCCTTGACTTCGTGCTCGGACACCATCCCGGGCAAAACACATCATCGTTTGTGTCCGGGGTCGGCGCAAAATCCGTGACCATTGCCTACGGGGTCAATCGCGACGAATGGAGCTACATCCCGGGCGGTTCGGTATCCGGCACGGCCATCATCCGGCCGGACTATCCCGAACTCAAGGAATGGCCCTACTTCTGGCAACAGACCGAATACGTGCTCGGCGGCGGCGCCACCCACTTCATGTTTCTTGCATTGGCGGCCCATCATGTGTTGAATGAGGCTCCATGAAGCACACGCACCCGGGACGGCTCATCCTGTTCTGTTTACTCATTCCCCGCATTTTCGCAAATGCCGGCCCCGGAGTCGCTCCAGCCGCCACCCATCTCCAAGGGATTGGTGAACAGGCCCATAGTCATCTGAGCACCGGGTTCCTCCCTTTTTGGTATCACCATTCTTGGGACGCCGAAAAGGGCGGATTCGTCACCCAACTCGAAAACGATGGATCCTGGTATGACGCGAACGACCGGCGATTGATCATGCAGGCCAGGATGATCTGGACTTTCGCCGCCGCGCATCGGCACGGGCTCCGTTCGCTTCCCTATCTCGAACGGGCACTTGAGGGCATGCGATACGTGGAGGAATCTTTTCACGATACTGAACACGGAGGCTACTACTACGCAATTGACCGGAACCGGACGCCCACCCAACCCGAAAAGACCCTCTATTCACATGCCTTCCTTCTCTACGCATACAGCGAACTCGCGCGGGCATCCGGAGATCCTGATATTGGCCACGCTGCCCTGAGGATCTTCGAGCTGATCGAGACCAAAGCCAGGGATCCCAATAGACCCGGATACATCGAGGACTTTGAACGCGACTGGAGTCCCCGCTCCCACAGTTCCGTGTCAGGGATGACAGGTGTCAAGACCCTCAACACCCACATGCATCTCATGGAGGCTTACACCTCCCTCGTGAGCGCCGTCCCCGGAACCAGGCAACGCCAAGCACTCGACACCCTCACCCATCTCATCATCGAACGTTCGGTTGAGTCCGAAAAGGGTTTTGCCTATGAACCTTACTCACTCGACTTCGAACCGATTCCCAACCGTGATGGGGAATGGATAACCAGTTACTCCCACAACATTGAACTCGCATGGCTTCTGGTGGAAGCTGCCGAAACACTCGAGTGGGAACCATCCTCCTACCAACCCCTGATCCTCAGGATCGTCGATCACGCTCTCCGCTTCGGATTCGACCCACGCCGGGGCGCCCTCCTTACCGCTGGCCCAGCCGACTGCAGCCTCATCGGAAAGGACGGACCTCCCGCAGACACGCTCATCGGATGGTGGGAACAGGCTGAAACCCTCGTCGGCCTCCTTTACGCATACCGGATCCGCTCCGACGCCCGCTACTCCAAAGCACTCATTCAAACATGGCAGACCGTGTGGAACGAATTCATCGACCACGACACAGGAGGGTGGTTCTACCATGTTGGCTGGCACAACCACAAACCACCGTCCAATCGGATGGGTTCTGAATGGAAAGCCGCCTATCACGATGGACGATGCCTCATGCAGCTCTCCCGATTCCTCAGAAACTCCGCTGATTGACCATCCCATTCCTCCTCACAACTCCTCACCTCTCCACACGATGACCCAAGGCCCGGATGCCGCAACACACACCCTCACCGGAGTGCTGGAAAAAATACTGTTCACCAATGAAGAGAATCACTACATGGTGGGATACCTTCGCCATGAGGAGAACGGAGCACCAGTTACAACCACCGTCGCCGGCGTATTTCCAGAGGTGCAATGCGGCGAAACCCTCGAACTCACAGGTAACTGGAAAAACCATCCGAAATTCGGAATGCAGTTCAATGCAACCGCCTTCCGGTCCACCCTGCCCGCTTCGGTTTACGGCATTCGGAAATACCTCGGCAGCGGCCTCGTCCCCGGAATCGGCGAAGTCTACGCGAAAAAGATCGTCGACCGCTTCGGCACCGAAACCCTCAACATCATTTCCAATCATTCCCAGCGACTCCGCGAAATTCCGGGAATCGGAGCCCAACGCGCGAAGGCCATCAAAGCATCCTGGGACGAGCAGCAGATCTTTCGCGAGGTGATGATATTCCTGCAAACCCACGGGGTCACCAATGCCCAGTGTGTCCGCCTGGTGAAACGCTACGGTAACGATGCAATCCGTATCCTCAAAAACGACCCCTACATCCTCGTGCAGGAGGTCGATGGCATCGGCTTCCTCACAGCCGACCGGATCGCCCACAACCTCGGAATCCCCACCAATTCGCCCCAACGCATGGATGCGGGAATCCTCACCTCCCTGCGCGATGCCGCTGACGAAGGCCACACCTGCCTTCCTAAAGACCTCCTCCTTGAGAAATCCAATGCCTTGTTGGACCTCGATCACGAGCTCATCCGCAACCGCCTTTCCGAGCTGATTCAGGCTAGGCAACTCCACTCCCTGGAACCCGACCGCGTTCAGCTTCCGGAGTTCGTCAATGCCGAAGAACGCGCGGCCAAGGCCATCCGGGGAATCCTGAACACCCAATCGTCCCTCCCCCCCATCAAAAACGAGGCGGCCGTCGACTGGTTTGCGGAAAAAGCCGGATTCACCCTCTCGGACGGGCAACGATCCGCCATCATCCAAGCACTCTCCTCCAAGGCCTCAATCATCACCGGCGGCCCGGGAACGGGCAAAACCACACTCCTCAAGGGAATTGTCACCATCCTCAAAGCCAAACGCTGCAAGGTGCTGCTCGCATCCCCAACCGGCCGTGCATCCAAAAGGCTCGCCGAAGCCACCGGCGGCTACGCTCAGACCATTCACCGGCTGCTCGGGTATGATCCCGCAAAGGGCGGATTCACCTCGGATGAACACCACCCGCTCTCCGCGGACTTCGTCATCGTGGACGAGGCCAGCATGCTCGATGCCCGCCTGGCATCCGCCCTCTTCCGGGCGGTTCCCTACCGCGCCCATCTCCTCCTGGTGGGCGACACCGACCAGCTTCCGTCGGTCGGCGCCGGAAACGTTCTGCACGACCTGATCGAATCCGGCCTGGTCCCGGTCACCCGCCTGGAATACGTTTACCGACAAGTCAAGGGCAGCGAGATCTCACGGGTCGCCCACGGTATCCTCCACAACCAGATCCTGCTATCACGCATCTGCGATTCAGCCTCCCAAATCCGGGAGGAGGATGACCTCGTATTTGTGAAAACCACCAGTCCGGAGTTGGTGATCGACACCCTCGTCAGCCTGCTCACCGATGTATTGCCCCGCATTCTTCCCACGTCGTGGATGCGCGACATGCAGCTCCTCACCCCACTGCACAAAGGGGTCGCCGGCACGCAAAACCTCAACGCCGCCATTCAGGCAACCCTCAATCCCGCATCCTCCACCCAACCCGTCCTGCGCGCCGGCGCATATGAGTTCCGCGAGGGCGACCGGGTCATTCAGGTCAAGAATGACTACGACAAAGGCGTCTTCAATGGTGATGTCGGCCGCGTCACCCAAATTGATCCAGTCAAATCGACCATGCTGGTGGATTTTGATGGAACAGCGGTGTCTTACGAGCGTTCCGATTTCGGACAGATTCAACTCGCCTATGCAATCAGCATCCACAAAAGCCAAGGCAGCGAATACCCGGTGGTCGTGATCCCCCTGCTCAAGCAACACTTTATCATGCTCGACCGGAACCTGGTCTACACCGCCATCACCCGCGGTAAACGCAAGGTCTACATGGTCGGTGAACCCGAGGCCTTCGCCATGGCTGTGAGAAACCGCCGCAACAGCCTCCGCTACACCTACCTGCGTGAACGCCTCTCCGGAAACATCTGACCTGCCCGACTCCAACAAATGGATAACCCCGCGTTTCCCTTTTTCTCATTCCATATGAGCCAGCAAGGCAAACGCAGGTGAAGAACAAACAGGAGTCTTTTGACTTCCCGCCCCTTCAATCGACCATCCATTTTCCGGAAAGACACACTGTTCACCCCGAACGGAAGGACTAACGGTGCGCTTGAGCATTCCGCTTCGGGGCGACGGCCACGCTCGTTACCGGCTCCAATTGGGAAATGGGTGTTTTCAGTCTCTTGCCGCCAGAGTTGAGTTACGACCCGGATCAGATGACACGACGGGCTGACTACGAGATGGATTCCTGTGTATTTGGGTTGCGCAAAACGCCCTTCTCGATTTGGATTATTCATGCAGGCGCCCCCTCACCGCCTGTTTTCCA
>JAFGAQ010000061.1 GCA_016933595.1 Opitutales bacterium
ACACAATCATGTGCCACATGGGAATTGGCCATGAGATAATTCTTCGCACCGACCACCGTAGATTGACCGGGATAAATGGAGCGATGGATCGTTACTCCCTCCCGGAGCGTGGTGCCATCTCCAATCGTGACTCCGCTGGAAATGCCGGCGTCAAAACCAATGTATTGCGGCAGATCTCCGATCACACAAAACGGATGAACCCGACAACCAGCGCCCATCCGCACTCCCTTGTGGACCACCACATGAGACTCCAATACAGTGCCGTCTCCAATCACAACACCGGATTCAAGAATACAGAATGGTCCTATCTCCACGTCATTCCCAAGCGTGACCCCGGGATTCACGATCGCAGTCGCATGAATTGCCATAGCCCTGAAATATAGGTCAAATCCGGGAGACAACGCCATCCCATTTTATCGTGAACCCGAAAAATGGGAGTCTTTGAACCGAGACACAACCGGCTTCAATCGCCACCTGGAAGCGAAGCGCGGGATCGCCTGGTCATGAGATCTGTGGCAAAGGCCAAGGCCTCCTTCACCTTTTCAAACTGGACTGGTTTGGTCAGGAAATGATCCATGTTGGCCTGCTTACATGCGACTTCGTCCTCAAGGGAGGCGGAAGCGGTCAATGCAATCACGACAGGTTGCCGCACATGTGTCATCGAACGGATGCGCATAGTGGCCTCAATCCCGTCCATTTCCGGCATCTGCTTATCCATCAACACAATATCGTACGCCCCTTGTTCGATCGCCTCAACGGCTTGCTTCCCGTTGTTCACAACATCGATCGCAAAGCCCAGTTTCTTGAGCAACAGAGAAGTGACTTTCTGATTCACTGCGTTGTCTTCCGCCAACAGGATCCGCAGGTCCTTGCGAATCGCCGCATTCGCCGGTACTGCAACACGCTCAAATCCGCGCGTTGCAATCGCTGCCTGACTTGGGCGGGGCGGTGGCGGGCGGGGCGGTTCCGGAATCGCCAAACGTTTCTGCGGAGCCACAACCGGAACCACTTTCTTACGCTCCAACGCCTGCTGGACCGTCTCACGCAGTTCCGATACTTGCACGGGCCGTGTCGTCAGGTAGATCTGCGACAGGTTCTCCACGTCGCGGAACTTGTCGGCCTCGGACATCGCCGCCAATAGAACCACTGGCAAATCCTGGAGCCGCGGCTGGGATTTTATCCTTTGAACCAACTCGAAGCCATCCATCATCGGCATCTTTGAATCCACAACCATCACATCAAACGGATTGCTCCCTTCGATGATTTTGAAAGCTTCAATTGCCGATCCGGCTTGTGTGATCTCCATATCCCAGGCAGCAAGATGCTTATCCACGGACCGCATTGAAACCGGATTGTCATCCACCACGAGCACACGCTTCCTCGCAAAAACCGCGTTCCGGTCAAAAGTCGACTCGTTGGACGAACTGGTTATGCCTTCGATTGGGAAGGTAAAGGCGACCGTCACGGTTGTCCCGTCTCCCGGATCCGCGTTCACAACGATACTGCCCTTCATTGCTTCCACCAGAATACGAGTGATCGGGATCCCAAGCATGCTCTCCGCCCGTATGGGTGATGGAGCGGATTCAACCAACGTGACCTTCTCAAACAACGCCTTGGCCTCTTCCGCACTCATGGCGGATCCGGTATCGTGGATCGCATACCTCGCGATTACCGAACGGGTCTCCGGAACCGTCTCAATTTCAAGTTTCAAGTGAATCGAGCCTTGATCCACATGCAGGCACGCACGCCCGATCAGGTTTACCAGCACCTGCTGAATGCGATCCGGATCCCCCTTCACCTTGGGCATGGGATGCGTCGGTACCTCACAAATGATCTCCACCTGCGGCCGGGATGAATCCAGTTCGAAGAACTGGCATGCCCGCTCCGCACAAGCAACAAGATTGAGCTCTTCTTCACGAAGCTGAAAATCACCCGACTCCAATCGCGACAAATCCGAAATGTCGTCGATGAGGTGAGATACGGCCCGGGTGCTCATCTCGATTATGTTCATGCACGACTCTTGAAACGGGTTCAACTGACTGTCATGCAGTAATGGAACCGTTCCGGTAATTCCGGTGATCCGGGTCCGCAGTTCCTGTCCGAGGTTCTTGAAAACCGCATTCCGGTTGATTTCGGCTTGTTTCAACTGATCAGTGAGTTGCTTCGATTCCGCCTGCGCTTTCAGCAAGGCCTTCTTTCGACCCCCGAGCTTCACCATCATCAATACGAGTATCAACAACACAGCACCTGCAACGCCACCGGCGACCATCAATGCCATTTTTTTCTCAGCGTCATATCCCGCAGTGATTTTGTCGGCCTCTGTTCGACTCGCCTCAATCGCTTCACGGGACCGCAATTCCTGATCCCACATTCTCGACATCACCTCGTTCAATCGACCATCCAACTCCTCATCGTTCACTTGCGCGGCATAGGAGGCATGTTTTTCGAATGCGGACAACGCTTCAGCCAAACGTCCAGCCTTCTTATGAATATGGGCACTCAACCCATACAAGTCCCTCAATTGAGCCGCATTTCCGGATTCTTCGGCAATACCAAGTCCCGCCTGTATGGAGGCCACTGCGAGGTCCATCGCGCCCTTCCGGATCGCAACATCCGCCTTGTGATACAGCACATACGGCGTAACAGCCGTCAAACCAAGATCATTCAGATGGGCAACTCCAGCATCCAGCTTTTGTAGAGCCTCGTCCAACCGACCTTCTCCCGCCTCCTTCATTGAGTCGCCCACCAAAGTACGGACATAACGCTCCTGCTCATCACTCAAGCCCCGGAAGTTTCCACGCTTTTCAGACTTGCGGATCGACGAGGGAGCCGTCAAGTCCTGCAGAAAAAAGTGGGCCTCGCCCCTCAGGATCTCACAACCCGAGACACCCTGATTGAACTTTGCTTCCTGATAGGAGCTAATCGCCTCCGAAAACGAATCGATTGCAGCCCTCACATAGTTCGCAACATCACCCGACAAGCCCTGTGCCTCCTCAGGCTCATCAACACCGGCTGAAGACGCGCTCGTTCTTTCCTGAAGCGCACGGGCGTGGATCAGGTTAATCTGACCCAATACCTGTAAGCTCTTCCCGGCCTTCGCTGGATCACCTGTGTTACGGGACAAATCCACCGCCTCCTGTGCGACCAAAAACGCCCGATCCGGAGAATCCGCAATCAAGTAGGCGAATGCCAATTCGTGCATCGCGGGTAGTGCTTCTTCCCGATCTCCCGACTCTTGATACGCATTTCGCGCAGCCATCAGGTTCCGGATCCCTTCAAGATGGCCACCCGCGTCAATATGGGACTTGCCGACAAGATAGAGGGCTCTCGCTTTAGCCGCCTCATTGTTCAACTGCGTGGACAATTCCAACCCCTGACTCGCATACAACAGTCCGAGCTCGCGCTGACCGGCCTCCAATGCCGCCAATGCACCGTTCAACAAAAAACCGGTTCTCGCATCCTTCCCCGAATCCTCGCGGGTTAACTGGAGCCCCTCCTTTGCATACTCCAAACGCTCCCCTGCAGACAAACCAACGGTATTCCCAGTCAGGTCGAGGAGCACAGGAATCCTGTCCGCGCCTTGCAGCGACTGAAGCTGCGATTTCAACTCCCGCGGATTTTGCGCCGCCCCGCGATCCGTGGCCTGACCAAGCAACGGGGACAAACCCAGACACAAAACAAAAACAAAACAAACCTTCCTCAGGTCCGCCACCGGATGAAACAGTATTTTACTCATTATATTGGGCCTCGTTGACAATCTATTCCTCGCGAACAATGTCATCGGCCAAAACCGGCCATTACTTCAGCAAAATCACAGGGTATTCACCCACATTTTTCACAATTCTTACATTCTCACCCCAAGTCAACCCAATCAAGCGAATAGCTTCGCCCATTTTGGCCGCATCCCGATCGGTTTAGCCGGTTCCGGTTTGCCCAGCCTGGATGCCTCGGGGGATGGATACCCGGGATTGGCGACTAGCGATTCCTGGGTATCCATCTCCCTTCTTAGCAAAATTGGATTCATCATTGGAAACGCCAAGACAAACGCCACAGTATTAGAATCGCATTACTTTGGGCCGCATTCCGGAGGTCCGTTTGAGTTAAGCAAGCCACTTTCAACAACTTAAGAACGTGGTGCGGGTGGACGGAATCGAACCGACATCATCAGCTTGGAAGGCTGAGGTTTTACCACTAAACTACACCCGCTCGGTAGATAAAGCAGATTGGAATAGGGACAGACTCCCTTGCTGTCAACCGGTATTATTGTCCAAAACCGCAAAATGTGCGTTTTGCCGCATGCGGATGAGCCCCAACGCAGCATGAACGGTAGAGAGCACAATGCACACCATTCCTCAGTGAACATCCGATGGATTGAGAATAACCGAGGCGGGAAGCAAATGATCACTCTCTGCCACAAGTTTGAGTGGTCCAGCAGCGGATTCCCCCAGAACCAGAACCTGAGCCAATCCATTGAAAGTGCTCCGATTCCACTCGGGGGCTTTCCGCTCGAATCGAAGAGCCGCCGGATGGAATTGAAACAGTCCCTCACGGTCCCTCCATTCTTGATAAGGCGTGGCCGTTATCCGGATACGATTCCCTTCGGGCTTCAATGTAGACAAATTCAGTTCGACTCCAGACTCCGTATCAGCAGCTTCCAACCTCGAACCATTGAACAGAACCTCCTGTCGGGTTCCCAAGGCATTGATGAGCAAAAACACTTGGGTATCAGCTTCGACCTTTGGACAATCAAAGGTGCCTTCATAGACCACCTGGGTCTTCGGGTCGGATGGGTCCGGTGCGTTCCATTCTCCGATTTTCTGACTCCAAACGCTCTCAACAAACTGATCAGCCTCATGCGACGAGGGGTTCCCGTTGCCCACCCCCAGAATGCGGCCAACTCCCTCCAGTTTAAAACGAATCAGGCTGCTGGCATCCGGAACCAATCTCCCTTGTTCATCACGAATCCCGACCTTCACCACACTTAGGTAGCGCTTCCCGTTTTCCATTGGAAGCGACTCTGGAGACATGAAAACAGAATGCGGAAATCCCGTGGTTTCCACCTTTGAAACGAGGGTTTCACCGGAAGCAGTGATTCCCTTTGCGACGAGAGAACCTGGATGATAGGGCACCATCCAGAACAGATGACCGTTTTCGGACATTGACTGTAATCCCAAGGATTCTCCGTTCAGAAATAGCTCCACATGCCGACAGTTGCTGTGAACCCTCACTTCGATGAGCTCACCCTCCCGTCCCGCCCAATTCCAATGCGGAAAAATGTGGAGGACTGGATCTTCGGTCCACCACGATTTCAGGTAGTAGTATCCGTCTTTTGGAAACCCACAGGTATCCAATATCCCGAACTGCGAACTGATCGCCGGATAGCCATACGGAGTCGGTTCACCCCGATAGTCGAATCCGGTCCAATAGAATACTCCAGCAGCATAATCCCGGGACGCATAGTGCTGCCATCCACTCTCGGCATTTCCTCCGGATGATCCATGCTCGAGTGGAGGCAGATGACACTGTTCTTTGTCTTCGAAATAGACACCCCGGGTTTGCTGAGTGGTGGTTTCCTCTGTTCCAACGATAACCTGCCATGGATACTCGGCATGCTGCCGGTCCGTATCCCCGTGCTGAATGTAGTTCACGCCCATCACCTCAACGACTTTGGAAATGCCGCCCCATCCACCACTGATCGCGACCGTCAGCATACGGGTTGGATCAAGCTTTCGTGCGAAATCCTGCATCGTGCGCGTAATCCGCTCACCTTTTACATTGCCTTCGATCCCCCATTCTTCGTTTCCAAGGCTCCACAGAATGACACTTGGATGGTTTCGGTCGCGGCGGATCAGACGCTCCAACTGGTCAAGATGATACGGATTGCTACCCATCAGACGTGTCTCATCAATAACGAGCATCCCGAGACGGTCGCAAGCGTCAAGCAACTCAGGAGCAGGAGGATGGTGCGAGGTGCGATAGGCATTGCTTCCCATGCGTTTCAACTGCTCAATCCGCCAATCCTGCAAAGCGTCAGGGAATGCTACGCCCACTCCGGCATGATCCTGATGATTGTTCGTCCCCTTGAGCTTAACGGATCGGCCGTTCAGAAAAAAGCCA
The DNA here is from genome assembly GCA_016933595.1 of Opitutales bacterium. GTDB lineage: Bacteria > Verrucomicrobiota > Verrucomicrobiia > Opitutales > JAFGAQ01 > JAFGAQ01. The sequence goes on from JAFGAQ010000061.1 coordinate 6,118, forward strand.
TGATCGGGATCAAATACAATGGACCGAATTCCCACCCGCGTGACCTTCGAATCCAGGGGACGACCATCCGCGCTGCTGATCCGGGTTTCCAACGCATATAGGTAAGGATCATCCAAATCCCACAGGCGTGGACGCTCGACCTCCATTTGAATCTCTTCCACCTGCGTGGTCCCCGCTTTTATGTTCAGCGGATTTCCACCGACCGATGCAACCGAGGTGCCGGATGCATCCCGCAACACATGACCCATCACGACCTCTGTATCCTTGTCCGTCGAGTTCGTCACCTCAGTCGTGATCACCAGACGACTTCGACCTTCCATAACCTCACTGCGAACCCATACTCCATCGCGCTCCAAATGGACAGGGTCATGCTTATCCAGCCAGGCATGACGGTAAATTCCCGCGCCTTCGTAGTACCACCCTTCCTCCATGGACGCGTCCACCCGGACCGCAACCACATTTCGACCTCCGTAGTTCAGATAGTCGGTTACATCATAGGCTTGGCGCAAGTATCCGCTGGGTTCGTTTCCGACAAAAAAACCATTCACAAAAACATCCGCATCCCGATAGATTCCGTCAAACTCAATCCATATGCGACGCCCCAAGTCCGATTCTGAGACCTCGAATGATCTCCGATACCATCCCACGCTGTGTTCCGGGAAACCTGGACCCACCGCCTTGTAGCCATGACTATGGCTTCCGGCTGGATCAAAAGGCATCTCAATCGCCCAATCATGTGGAAGATCAACCCTCCGCCACATCCGATCATCAAACGAGAAACTTGCCGGACCATCTCCAAATCCGGTTTTTGCATGATACGAGAAATAGCCTTTTGCATGCCCGAAATCCAGATCACGATCCGTCGCATGGCCCAACGAAAAACGCCAGCCATCGTCAATTCCGAGGCGCTGTCGCTCCCCCCTCAATGCCCCCCCTGCAAACAACAGGAAAAGGGTAAGACAAAGAAGTATGCGCAGGCACTCCCTATCGGAGGCGCGCAACAAATGGGATGGGGATTTTGGTTCCATGTTTTCCTATATACGGGACAGGGGGTTCGAGGTTGGATGACGGCCCCATAATAAGGCACATCGGACCCGCCTCGATCGGGCGGAAGAAATATCAAGGGGTTCGACCGGAGAATGTTTGTCAGCGATCGGATCGCAAACCAAATGTTCGCACACACAAATCCAGTGCCTCCCAGGGGTCAAAGTGGTACAGAAGAGAGGCCCTTCCCAGAACGGAAGGACCTCTCTTCAAATCAGGTCATCGGACGCATATACCCGTCCGATAGCTCAAACCCATCTTAGAAGGAGAAGGTATTGGTCAAAGACCAGACCATTCCTTCTTGAATGCGGGACAACGCAACTTCACCGTCCGGATTGCGGGAAACCGTAACAAGACCGACATCTTCACCGACGTTGCGCAGGTTCAACTGAATGCGCCAATCGATATTGGAGGCGATCTCACGGCCATAGCCAATCCACAAGTCCACATGGGATTCGGTGTCACCATACCATGGCTTGTTAACGTCAAGTGTCTTGGTCTCTGCATCATACTGATAGCCAGCGATCCGCTTGTCTTCCCAACGATAGGCCATACCCACATTCACACCAGCAAACCGGCCATCAGAGAAGCTGTAATTGGTCACAAGGTTGTAGCGCCATGGGGCCACTTCCGGAGCCTGCTGACCAATAGTCCCCTTAACAACACCATAGCGAGACACGATATTATCCTGCCATGCCTTCCGGAAGGTGTCACCACCCCAAAGCCGCAGCAAGCCGGCGTCGCCATCCATAAAGACCGAATAGGTATCGATCCATTCCCGAATTGTATCGCTTATCTCCACTACCGTTGCCTCAGTCTTGGATGCGTTCAATGTCAGGTTCCAATTCGCGGTGATATTTGCATTCAATTCGAACTCAACCCCTTCAGATACGGTGTCTGCCGGTGCGATTGGATTGGAACCGAAATTCCCCAACCGGCCGTTGTAGGCTGGCTGAAGGCCAAGTGCGGATGCTCCTTGCCCATTGACGCCATACCCCGGCACACTTGCCCACATCTGGTCAAACGAACCATTTCCGGCCGCACGCATAGCCTCGACATTCATATTCAGACCATAATTGTCGACGAAGTTCTGATCCAGAGGGAAGTTCGTGAAGAAATCGCGGACGATTGCCTCGATACGAGCATTATCCGGGTTCCCTTCAGCATCCGAGGCTATACCGTTCCAAGGCCAACCCCAGTCTCCCTGACGCACCCCTGAAATACCGTCCAGAGCTGCCAAAGCATGAGTTGCGCCCCAGTAAGGAAGAGCCCAGGCATAATAGAGATTGCCTGCAAATCCCGCCGTATCATCGGGATAAGTTGCATTCTTCATTTCTGTCTTATACCAAGTCACCCTGAGAGTCAGGCGATCGTCCAAGGTAGTCAGCGCGAAACCATAGTCACGTGTCTCAGCGTAGGGATCCTCAACTTGGTTCCCGAAGATGTCACCCCGCGGTGCATCTGCCTTAAAATTCTCAGACGAGTTGTAGAACAGGCTTAGGCCCGTGTTGCCTGGCATCCTGGCACGCCATTCGCCTGGAGTGTGGAGCACAATACCCCAGCTCTTGCTTTCACCAACTACTTTTCTGGTGTTTTCCGTGGAAGTGTCGACTTCGTAGTCCATCAGCGACACATCATGCTCGCCCTTGGGGGCGGTGGTACTCGCATTCTTGACAGTGTCTTTCCTCCAGCCAAACACAGGCACGACATTGCCATCAAAAAGATAGCCCTGCCACGTGAGAGCCTGTGATTCAATCTCGTTGCGAGCCTTGCTACCTTGGGTATAGAGATGGTATGCATCACCTTTGTCATAGCTCAGGACGTTGTAGGAGCCAGTCGTCCAACCCGCATAGTTCGCCGGATTATCAGCCTGAGTTCCTACATTTTCAACGGGATTTCCATTAGTGTCCCATGTATAATAGATGTGTTCAGCACCAACGTCGACGCCAGTCGCAGTCCAACGGGAATCGTAGAAAAGCACATTTGTCGTCCCACTGGGATCTATCTTGCCCTTTACAGCATTGAGCTTTGCCCCAGAAGCAGAGGATGCCCCCATGAGGCTTTCTCCAAGGTAGGCAATCCAGTCAATCTGGCGGGCCCCATTGGTGATGTCGGTGGTATTCCCCACAAATGCAGCATATCCCGGCTCGGACGCCCAACGCGCAAAATCCCGCTTATCTTCGTTCTTCACATCTTTGGAGAGCAAACCGGTGAAAACATGATGCCCGAGGATACGGGCAAGGCGAGTATCACCCAGCAGATCCTTGGCATGAAGGTCCCCATAAGCAGTGAACCGTAGGTTATCGCGGGAAATGAAGGACTCTGTATTTCCATACTGTCCGCTGTTCCCAACATATGGACGACCCACATTGGGGTTCGGGCTTCCGTCAATCAAGTGCGTGTTGATGTCAACCGAGAGGATATACTGCCCACCATTCAGGAAGGCCACCTGTCCGTCTTCATAGTCCTGACCATCATACACGAATTCCCAACCGAGCTTACCATTGAAATAGGTCTGTTGGGCTGAAATATTCATAGCCTCCCAGTTCTGCCACTCACGCTTGTTGTCGCCATCAATCAGCTTGTCGTAGAAGTTGAAGATGGTTTCATCTGTCAATGATTTGTCCTTGTAGAATTCCCCACCAGGAATCCCCGCAGCGTTAGCGAACTTACCGTAGGTTGTGAGAGCCCAAGGACGCGCAAACTGGAATCCACTGATGGTTCCGTCAACAACTCCACTGGCGTCCACGCCACGACCCGTGCCAAGATTCGGCATCATCGTGTTAATAGGGACCCCACTTCCGAAATTGTAGTAATTTGCGATGTTTGAACTCATGAGGCGTCCCATAAACGCTTCCTTGAACCATGGATACATGTAGTTGTCGACACCTAGATACTTCTCTCCGTACTGCGTCCATGTCTGGACCGGATTCAATACCAGCTTGTTCGGATTGGCCACTCCGTTAGTGTCGCCAGTAAGGAACCAAGGAGTGATCGCGTCAATCGGAGGCAGGGAACGCGGACGGTTTGCGTCCACCTCACCGTGCTCATAGCTTGCCTTGATCGAGGTGAAGGTTTCCTTCCCAAAAAGCTTCGGATCCCAGCGCACCGCAGCATAGATGCGTTGATCCTCATTGAAAGCAGGATCCTGGCGATACTTCGTCTTATCCCAGAGTCCGGCCACCCGAACCGCCAACTCGTCCTCGATCACCATATGGTTATAATTGATCGAGTTACGCAGCGATCCAAAACTTCCCACACGGTTCTCGAATTTCCCCTTATTGTCAAACTCGGCACCAACGAGACTCGTATTGATGATACCAGCCGGGCTACCAACCCCGAAGAGAATCGAGTTCGGGCCACGCTGCATATCCACACGGTCCACATTGTAACCGTCCCAAGGAATTTCGGTCAGGAAAAAATTCCTCGTGTTGTCCGCCGCATCCAAACCACGCACACGGGTGTTGGTATTCGGACGAAGCAGAAGCGGGGACTCATTGTATCCAGAAGCTGCTCCACCTCCCGCACCAGCATAGTTACCGGTGATACCACCCACTTCGGTATTGGTGGTATAGACCAGAAGATCCTGTGCATTACGGGATCCGGTATCCTCCAGAAAGGCTGAGGTAACGGTGCTGATGGCGGACGCGACATCGCGCAATTCTGTGCGCACGCGGGTACCTGCCAAGGTCGATGTGGCAACATATCCCGTGTCTTCAGCAGCTGTTACTTCGAATGGACTCAGAATGTAAACATCCTCGTCCCCGATGGAACCCGTGTCCGGGTTTGTCTGCGCGGCAATGGGTACCGCACAGGAGAGCATAAGCGTACCCATGAGGGCCGCCTGCAGGTCTTTCTGTATTTGTTTCATGTGGTTTTGGTGTTGTTTGGTCCTTTCGTCCGCTTCGGTCGGGACAGGCGATCGCCTGCCGCATCACACGTTACGGAAAACCGGGACCGTTTTAGGGAAATAGGGTCCAATGGATCTTTTTCGGGATCAGCATCAGCGGTGAATTCGTGGGTATCGGGGAATTGACAGTAAACGTGGTAGAATCTTCTGGAAATGAATTAAACGTTAAATCCCCACGCTAACACGTCGTCAAGCAGAGATTTATCGCAAAATCACTTTTCTTTTGGAACTCGCCCCAACACTTCCAGCAGGTCCCGTTCGAACCCTTCCATCACAACATCCCACGATATTTTCATCGCGGTTTCCCTCGCCTCCCGTTTCATCGTCGGATACCGGGATATCGCCACCGCCAAACGCGCTTTGGCCACAAAGCTTTCTTCATCCCGCATCGGAGCCAAAAAACCGTTGATCTCTGAACGGATGTACTGCCGGGGAGCCGCATAGTCAAATGCCACAATCACCAATCCGCTGGCAAGCGCCTCCGTCACCACATTTCCAAATGTCTCAGTCGTGCTCGGAAAAAGAAAAACATCGGCCGAAGCATAGTGGCGGGCCAGCGCCTCGCCCTTCTGCATTCCTGCGAACACGACCTCCGGATGCGCCTCCTGCAACGCCCGACGTTCGGGCCCGTCCCCCACGACCACAGCCTTCAAACGCGGTTCAATCTCCCTCAGCGATTTCAATGACCTGAAAAACAGCGGCATATTTTTCTCCGATGCCACGCGTCCCACATAAATGACCACGGGATCATCCGCTTCGGCTCCCCACTCTGCTCTCAAAGATTCATCCCGGTGCACCGGATCGAAAAGATGGGTGTCAACGCCCCTGCCCATCAGTTTAAGATTCCGAAACCCCATCTCAAACAACTGACTCCTCGTGTCCTCAGTCGGAACAAAAGTCGCCAGCGTCCGGTTATGAAAATCCTTCAGATAGAGCTCAGCCGGATCCTTCAGCAATCCCAGATTGTAATGCATCATGTATTGCTGGAAGTTGGTGTGAAATCCCGAAACCATTGGAAGCCCCATATGACGCGCCGCCCTCAAAGCGGAGTGCCCGAGCGGACCTTCAGTGGCGATGTAGATCACATCCGGTCGCGACTTCTTCCAGAGCCGAATCAATGTACTCCGACAAGGCAGACCGATCCGCAATCCACTGTATCCCGGAATAGGAACCCCAACCACTGAGAACTGCTCAATACTGAGGCCTGAATCAGTCGATTCACCAGCCTTTTGCCGGGGCCGAACCACCTGAATCTCATGACCCCTTTCCTTCAAACCACGCACCAGCGAAAAGAGGGTCATCGCCACGCCGTTCACTTCCGGCGGAAACGTTTCAGTCACGAGGCAAATCTTCATGTTTTACTCGACATACCAGATAGCGTTCAGCCGGTCGAAAAGGAAGCGTCCCCATACCTGCTGGCGGTACTGCACGCAGTCCGTCATACGCAGATATGATCCCTCCCACCTCCATTGTCCACCCGAAAAGCCATTGGTTGATCAAGAACGGAAGCGCATTAAAACGCTGTCTCGACGCTTGATGGTGTGCCCGCAAGGTGATTGCTGATCCGCCAAACATGATAACCGATCGTGTCGAGCCAACGCATGGCGTCCAATACCTCAAGTGCGGTCTTCGAGTCCCATTTCCCTTCAGCCGCTTCCTCAAGCACCAATGGACGTTCACGCCGACGCACTGCCGACAGCTCCCTTGTCCCATCCTCGACCTTTTGAATCGCCTCCGCGTCAACCACCACCGCTTCCTTCACGCTATCCCCCGCAGCCACCAACACTCCGATACACAAGGAAACCGGTATCTTCATCCTATCGTCGGACAAATGCTCCATTACACCAGACGATGCTTGAAACGACCCGGTTAAACGCACCAGATGATCCACCGCATGCAACTGATCCAGACGCGATTTTGCCATAGGAGTTCCTACCCCCACAGCGGGGACACCCGCAATGAATCCCTGAGTTGAATCAAGCGCCGCTCGAATGGACTCACTCATGCGGAGCTCCCGGCTCCCCCAACGCCCTTCCAAACGCGCCCGCAAAAGCCGATAGCACTCCCCTCCAATCTCTTTCAATGCACGATGACTTGCCTCAAGCGCAACCTCGGGAAGGTGCACGAGAGTCGGATCCAAATGCCGTGTGAGCGAGGGACCACGATCCGGCAACCACCGTTCAATCGCGACCGCAAACCTCCGCACAAACGGCAAAAAAACCAATACACCCAGCGCGATGAATGAAGTATGAAACGCAGCCAGACTCGTCGCTCCCGGATCCATCCCAATGTGCATCTGTGCCCATGCAATTCCCGCCTGAAAAAAAGGAAGCATCACCAATGCGATCAACCCGGTTGCGGCATTGAAGGTCACATGAGCCAAAGCCGTCCGCTTCGCCGATACATTTCCTCCAATGGCAGCCAACACACCGGTGACAGTTGTGCCAACCGCCGCACCAATAACCAAAGCGGTCGCCTGCTCAAAATGGATTCCTCCGGTGTGCAGCGCGGTCAGTGTAGTTGCCACCGCAGCGCTCGAGCTCTGCATGATAAGGGTCATTGCGATGCCGATCAACACCATTAACAACACACTAAAGAAACCGCCCTGTGGCAGCCCGGCAAAATTGAAGACTCCGGCCAGTCCATTCATCCCCTCCTGGAGCGTCTCAATCCCAACAAAAATAAGCCCAAAACCGGCCAACGCCATTCCCAGTGCTTTCCACCGCCCATTTCCCAGCAGGTTCATGAATGCGCCGGCACCAACAAGCGGCAATGCATAGAAACCCACACTCACCTTCAATCCAAGCTCCGCGACGATCCAGCCGGTTCCGGTCGTTCCCAGACTCGCCCCGATCACCACTCCCACCGCTTGGGGAAAAGTCAGCAGCCCCGCGCTCACAAACCCGATCACGGCAACCGTCGTCGCGCTGGATGACTGCACCATAAGCGTCACCACACATCCGGATACAAATGCCTTCAGGGGATTCCCGGTGAACTTCACCAGCGCGCGGCGCAACGCGTCTCCCGCAAACGCCTTCAAACCATCCGTGAGCAACACCATACCCAGCAGGAACAACCCGACCCCACCCGTCAACTTGAACAATAGCGCTGTCATATATGAATAACGGAAACCACATTGCCCCATGCAATCGCGTTTTGCAATAGAC
>JAFGAQ010000402.1 GCA_016933595.1 Opitutales bacterium
CCCTTCATCGGAAGATCCGACCTTTTCAAGGATGGGATTCATCCAAACGCGAGCGGAAATGAATTGCTCGCCGGCGTCATCCAAGACGCCATCACGGCTGCGGATGACAACCAGGCACCCTCGGCTCCGTCAGGAGTCACGGCAAACGCACCCTCGACCACGAGCGTCACCCTCACGTGGAGCGCCTCAAACGGGACACCAACCGGCTACGAAATCTACCGCGGTGAGGAATGCGTAAAGGTGGTGGCAGCCGCAAACCGCAGCTTCACCGAAACCGGGCTTACGCCAGGGATCTACAACTATCAGGTGCGGGCATTTGACCGGGCACTCAACCTCAGTGCAAAAAGTGCAGTTGTATCGATCAACACCAATGGATCCACTCCTGACATTGATCCGCCAAGCATCCCGGGCGGACTGTCCGGAACCGTGTCCGGCACATCCGTCACCCTCACATGGAATGCCTCCACCGACAATATCGGAGTCACCGGCTACGAAATGAGGAGAGGAAACACCAGCATCGGAACCACCTCCGGCACATCCAAGGTTGATTCCGGATTGAGTTACGGCTCGACCTACGCCTACTCCGTGCGCGCCTTCGATGCGGCCGGCAACTATTCCGACTATTGCACCTCCATCAGTGTGATCATTCCGGACTCTCCGCTCCCCGATACATGGGAATCCCGCGACATCGGGGCTGTCGGAATTGCCGGATCCCAATCGCTGTCTCTCGGCGAATTCACGCTATCTGCCAGCGGATCCGATATCTACACCAATGCGGATAATCTCGGATTCACCTACAAGGCTATCTCGGGAGACGGAACCATCACCGCCAGAGTCAAATCGATTCAAAACACCCACGAATGGGCCAAGTGCGGAGTGATGATCCGCGAAACATTGGAAGCAGGCTCCAAGCATGCCTCCATGGTCGTTACCCCGAGGAACAGGGTCGTGTTTGCCCGCCGCTCCAGCACCAATGCGAACACACCCGGAGCGGAATACAAGTCCTTCAGTTCATTCCCGATGTGGGTCAAACTGCAACGTTCCGGTGATACCATCACGGGATCCTATTCAACGGATGGAAGCACGTGGACCGTTCTCAAGGAAATGACGATCACCATGAATGAGACCGTTTACGTTGGTCTGGCCTTAACCAGCCACAACAACTCGAAGACAAACACCGCCATCGTGGATAGCGTTTCAGTTACCACCCAAAAGCAGGATAACCCGGATCCGGACATTGAACCACCCGCAGTTCCGGGCGGCCTTACGGCCTCCGTCAGTGGTTCTTCCGTGAACCTCAAGTGGAATGCCTCGACCGACAACAAGGGTGTGGCCGGTTACGAAATCCGACGCAGTGGCACCAGTATCGCAAACGCAGCCGGCACCTCACTGGTGGACAGTGGGCTGAGCGCCGGAGCGACCTACAACTACTCTGTACGCGCCTTCGATGCGGCAAAAAACTACTCGGAGTATTGTTCGCCCATCAGCGTGACCATCCCAAACTCAGTCGTGCCAGACGTTTGGTCAAACAGCGATGTTGGTTCTGTCGGGCAACCCGGCTCCCTTGCCTTCTCGGCGGGTGAGTTCACACTCAAGGCCAGCGGGACGGACATCTTCTCCACGGCCGACAGCTTCGGATACACCTACTCCACCCTCAATGGTGACGGATCGATCACTGCCCGCGTCAAATCGATGGAATATACAAACGAGTGGGCTAAGTGTGGGGTAATGATCCGCGAAACACTGGATGCGGGTTCCATTCATGCCTCCGTGGTGGTCGCCCCCCTGAAAAAGGTATCCTTCCAACGGCGCACGAGCACCAATGCGGGCGCGAAGTGGGGCATCAATGCGGACATCCCGTCCTTCCCGGCATGGGTCAGGATCAAGCGACAGGGAAATACGATTACCGGTTACTATTCCTCGAATGGCGATGTCTGGATCGAACTCTACTCGTGCACCATGACCATGAAGCAACAAGTCTACATTGGTCTGGCACTCAGCAGTCACAACAACGCACGCATCAACACGACTGTCGTCGATAACGTCACCGTCAGCCGCGAAAACTAAGCATCCCTGGATAACACCCAACCAGAATCATGCGATGAATCGACGCTTTCTTCTGCCTTCTCTTGTTTGGGTGTTCGTGTTGGGCGTGATGTCGGCCGCAATGGCCGACATCACCCCGGCACTCCTTCCCAGGATTACCGTTCAGGGCGACCAGTTCATAGCGAACGAAAGCCCGATCTTCATGAATGGAGCCAACACTCCCTATCACCATTTCGAGGATTTCGGACGTGCATTTGATGAGCAATACTGGGACCTGCATTTCTCTCAGTTCGTTGCAAACGGCCTGAATTCATCACGCGTGAGGATATCCTGCCACGGGCACGTCGACATCATGCAAATCGATGAAAACGGCTACGTCTCCGGAGCATCCGATCAACATTGGGAAGATTTGGACAAGCTCTTCGACATGGCGGAGCACCACGGGATCTACCTCATGCTCACGCTCATCGCAAACGACCACTTTTTCGTCGGACAGCAGCCAATTTCGGGTCCGCGCTGGATCAAATGGATCAACAGCGACACGAACATTGATTCGTGGATCAACAACTACCTCATTCCCTTTCTCAACCGATACGGACACAGAACCGCGCTATGGTCGATCGACTTGGCAAACGAAGTGGAATTCAGCACCACAATCGAAAACGCCGACGCTCCACTGGACTACCGGCGTCTGCAAATGTTCGTGGCCAGAGCATCCAAGGTCATCCACGAGCACAGCGATGTTCTCGTGACCGTGAACACGATTGGGCTCAAATACAACAGCGAGTCAAAATTCAACCGCAACTGGTTTTCCGACTCCGAGCTTCAGTCATTCGTGAACGATCCGGACACAAAGATCGATTTCTGGGGACCGCACCAATATGAATGGAACGAAAAGGATTGCGGAGGAGAGGGGTTTCATCGCACTCCGGAAGATTTCGGCATGGACCCATCCAAGCCAACCGTCATGGGTGAATGCTCGACGTGGGGCAGCGAGTATTCGAAGAAACTCGGCGGAAACCTTTATGATGATCTCGAAAACGCCTATTCAAACGGATGGGGAGGCGTTTTCCCGTGGTCATCGAACTCTGTCGACCGGTATGGCGGCTGGACCAATGTCAGCAACGCAGCCAACGCATTTGTGGGTAACCACCATGCGGCGGCCTTCCCGCACCATGGAAATGCGGATCCGGTGAAAGTGGCATGTGTGGGCGGCAGCATCACCGATGGAGATCCGAACCCCTATGGATACACACCGTTTCTGGCAAGTGAACTGGGTTCCGGATACAGCGTGGTGGCCTATGGATCCCCCAAAGCCACGGCTTTGGCTCCAGGGAGAGGAAATGCTCCTTTTGTGAGCACGACAAAACACGTGAATGCGCTCGCATCGGGATCCGATGTGGTCGTGATCATGCTCGGAACATATGATTCACTGGACACAAACTGGACCCATCAGGATCAATTCAAAAACGACCTGCGGAGCATTGTCACCAGCTACACTTCGCTCATACCCGCACCAAAGGTCTACCTCGCAACACCGCCTCCCGCGTTTACCAACAGCATCGGGGTCAAGCCCGATCGGATCGGGACTTTCATCGGACCATGGATTCGCGAGCTTGCGAATGAACTCAAGGTTCAGGGCATCGATACCTATTGTCCGTTCGTTGAGCGCTCGGATCTGTTCAGAAATGGAGTCTTGCCTACTTCAGCCGGAAATGCGCTGCTGGGTCAGATCATCCACGACGCAATCACCGCTGGCGACGACACCACCGCCCCGTCCACACCTTCCGGAGTGACGGCATTTCCATCGTCGGGCACGAGTGTGCACCTGTCATGGAACAAACCCAATGGCGATCCAACCGGCTATGAAGTCTACAGGGACGGAAGCTGCATCGGCGTGGTCCCCTCCCCCTACCGCTATTTCGAGGACACTGGACTGACAACAGGCATTCACAAATACAGCGTAAGGGCATTCGATCATGCGCTCAACCTCAGCTCAAAAAGCGCGGAAGTATCCGCGGACACCCGGATTATCGTTGACGACAATGTGGCTCCCAGTGTCCCGTCCGGCCTCAATGGAAGCCCCTCCGGGACTTCCCTGACCCTGTCATGGGAACCTTCCACCGATAACCTTGGAGTAACCGGTTACGAAATCCGGCGGGGAAGCACGGTCATCGCGAACCATGCAGCAACCAGCCTGATCGATTCCGGGCTATCACGCGACACCACCTACAGTTACTCGGTAAGAGCTTATGATGCGGCCGGCAACACCTCCAACTACTGCACGGCCATTCAGGTATTGATTCCTCCTCCGGAACTACCGGCCGACTGGGATTGCAAGGACATCGGCAGCATCGCGTTGGCGGGAGAAGGCTCAGCAGATGGTGGCGTCTTCACCTTGAATGCCAGCGGGGCCGACATCTATGGTTCAGCGGACAGTTTCGGCTACACCTACACGTCCCTCACGGGCGATGGATCGGTTACCGCGAGGGTGACAGCAATGGAAAACACCCACGAATGGGCCAAGAGCGGGGTGATGATTCGCGAAACGCTGGAACCAGGCTCAAAGCATGCCTCCATGGTCATTACCCCCTTCAACAAGGTATCGTTCCAATACCGCACAACCGGCAACTCGAGCGCGCGGCCGGGAATCTCAGCATCATTTGACTCAATGCCGATGTGGATAAGAATTACCCGCACGGGTGACACCATCACGGGATCCTATTCCCCCGACGGAAGCACGTGGACGACATTGACCACCCAGTCAATTGAGATGATTGCGACCCTCCATGTCGGGCTGGCGCTTTGCAGCCACGACAACACCAGGCTCAACACCGCCACCATCGATAATGTCACACTATCCGGTGGGACGATCAATCACCCCCCCGTGCTTCAGGGGATCGGGAACCGAACCGTGCGGGCCGGCGAGACCATTCGCTTTACGATTCAAGCCACCGATCCGGATACCGCTCCTGATGCCCTTCAGTATAGCGCCGAAGGAGATTAAGCACGTTGACCCGCATTTCCACGCCACCCGAATCCAAAATCCAAACCCGACAAACCCTTCCATTGCTTATGCACCCTCGATTCTTCCTTTCTCTCCTGCTTGTAGTGTTTGGAGTTCTGCCCGTGTCCGGATCCTTCAATCCGACCCCACTGCCGCGAATCACCATCGACGGAGACAGATTCTATTCGAACGATAAGCCTATCGTGCTGAATGGGGCCAACACCCCATGGCAAGAATTCGGAAAGCGTGATTTCGGCATGGAGGGGTTCAACCCTGAGTGGTGGGATTCCCACTTTGCGAGATTCAATGAAAACGGCCTGAATGCATCCCGTGTCTGGCTCTGCGTTTATGGAGATCAAAACATCGTCCTCATTGATGAAACCGGGCACGTATCCGGCGCCTCCCAAGCACACTGGGAAGACTTGGATTCCCTTTTCGAAATCGCGCAGAGGCATGGGGTCTACATCATGGCGACTTTGATCTCGTTCGATCACTTCAAGGTCAAAGACCATCCAATTTCGGCACCTTGGTGGGCCAACTGGATCAATGACGATGACAATATCGACTCCTACATCGATAACTACGTCATCCCGTTTGTTCAACGCTACAAAACCAACCCGGCTTTGTGGTCGATCGACCTAATGAACGAACCGGCATGGGCCACCACCCACGAGAGTGGACCCATACCCTATGACCGGCTCAAAATGTATTTTGCGAAAGCGGCAAAAGCCATCCACGAGGTTAGCAGCATCCCGGTAACCGTAGGAACGGTGTGCATCAAATACAACAGCGATGCTGATTTCGGAGGCCGGATAAGGAACATGGTATCCGATGCCCAGCTTCAGTCCTTTGTGGATGACCCCAACGCCTTTCTGGATTTCTGGTCCCCTCACCAATACCAATGGACCGTATCCCATCACGGCAACGGAATGATTGTTTCGCCGGGCGATTTCGGCCTCGAAGACTCGCGGCCGTCCGTATTCGGGGAGTGTCCGGGCAAAAGCGTGATCACCGACGGAATCCGATCCACGCTGATCAAGGACCTGAAGAGCGCTTACGCCAAAGGATGGTCCGGGGCATTCCCATGGACATCCAACAGCGTGGATCCATTTGGAGGCTGGAAGGAAGCCAGCAACGCCGGCAGTGCGCTGATGGTGCAGGACTCTACTCTGCTCTTCCCTCATGCCGACATCCAATCGCCCGTTACGGTAATCTGCGTGGGAGATAGCATCACTGCCGGATCCGCTGGAACCTACGGCTTCCCGCCCGAGCTCAGAAGCAAGCTCCCAATCCATCACTTCGTCATGAATTTCGGAGTGTCGGGAACCACAGCGCTGGCACCCGGCCGGGGCGATCTTCCCTATGAAGAACAAATCGAACACCAATCGGCGCTTGAATCCCAGCCCGACATTGTGGTGATCATGCTCGGAACCAACGATACAAAGGACGTGAACTGGGTCCACGAACAAAGCTTTGTGGCCGACTACCGAACGCTCATCAACCGTTTCAAAAACCTCACACCCGCTCCCAAGGTTTACCTCGCAACGCCACCACCCGCCTTTGAAAGCCTCTGGACCATCAACCCCTCCCGGGTCGAAACCGTGATTGGGCCAAGGGTCCGTGAACTCGCCAACGAACTTAACATTCAGGGCATCGACACCTACACGCCTCTTATTGGAAAACCCGGATTATTCGGTGATGGGATCCACCCGAACGCGAGCGGAAACGATCGACTGGCCGAAATCATCCGGGATGCAATCAGCGGTCCGGACGACAACACCGCTCCATCCGCTCCTTCCGCAGTAACCGCTTTCACCGCTTCGGAAACAAGTGTGCACGTGTCGTGGGATGCCGCCACCGGCAATCCAAGCGGCTACGAGGTGTACCGCGACGGAGTCTGCGTCGGAGTCGTCCCTTCCTCCACCCGCTCTTTTGATGAACGTGAGCTGACTCCCGGCATCTACCGATACAAGGTGCGCTCATTCGACGGGGCACTCAACCTCAGCACAATGAGTGCGGAATCGACCGTCGACACCCGCATCCCCACTCCCGACAACGTACCACCCTCTGTGCCAACGGGGCTCAGCTGTGTCGTATCGGGAACATCGGTCACGCTCACATGGGAGCCTTCCACCGATAACCTCGGAGTTGCCGGTTACGACATCCGGCGGGATAGCACCATTCAGGCATCCGAGGCCAATACGGCCTGGATCGACACCGGACTGACCCGCAGCACGACCTACAGCTATTCGGTGCGTGCCTATGATGCAGCCGGAAACAAATCCAACTATTGCACTGCGAAGCAGGTGACCATTCCGGCGGCTAACCTGCCCTCCGGTTGGAACATCCGGGACATCGGCAGCATTGGCATTGCCGGGGATGCTTTTTCTGAATCCGGTGTCTTCACGGTGAAAGCAAGCGGAAGTGATATCTACAACAAGGCCGATAGCTTCAGCTACGCCTACACCACGCTTTCAGGGGATGGTTCGATCACGGCCAGGATAACATCGCAGGAAAACACCAATGAATGGGCAAAGTGCGGCGTGATGGTCCGCGAAACACTGGAACCCGGATCCAAACACGCATCCATGGTGGCGACTCCCTACAACAAAGTATCCTTCCAATGCCGCACAACCAGCGATTCCAGCGCAAGAGCGGGAGTATCGACCTCCTTCACCAGCTATCCGGTTTGGGTGAGGTTGATCCGCTCGGGGGATTCCGTTTCAGGATACTATTCCCCGGATGGCAGCAACTGGACCCTTTGGCACACACAGAGCCTGACGATGAACGCCAACGTATGGATCGGACTGGCACACTGCAGCCACGACAACACCAGGCTCAACAC
>JAFGAQ010000007.1 GCA_016933595.1 Opitutales bacterium
CTGATGGATGAGGCCTCCGCGAAGTACTTGGTCGGGCAGGTAATTTCCCCGATTTTGTATCCCCTCCACAACGCTTGCGCAATGAACTCGTTATCAAATACAAAATCGTTCGACATCCCGGAAAAGTCCATCTTTTCCAGAAGTTCTTTGGAGTAAGCCCTATACCCGGTGTGATACTCTGACAGTTTTGCTCCAAACAGAATGTTCTGCACGGCAGTCAGGATCCGGTTTGCCACATATTTGTAGTATGGCATACCACCCGATACGGCATGCCCTCCGAGAATCCTCGAACCCATTACAAAATGAAACAGTCCGCTGGAAATCAATCCGGCCATGGAGGGAATCAACAACGGAGTGTACTGATAATCGGGGTGCACCATGATCACAATGTCCGCTCCAGCTTCAAGCGCCAAGCGGTAACACGTCTTCTGATTCCCGCCATATCCCAGATTTTTCTCATGGACATGTACCTGAACACCGGGGAGTGATCTTGCAACCGAAACAGTGTTGTCTCTGCTACCATCATCAACCAGAATGACATGATCCACAATGCCCTGATCCATCACTTCTTCATACGTCTTTCGAAGTGTCGCCTCCGCATTGTATGCAGGCATTACTACCACAACTTTCTTTTTTTTGATCATCTCGCTAAAGGTCTTTTTATCAAAGTGTATTCAACGGTCGCGCTTTTTCCCATGAGGCTCTCGATCGCATCAATCACGATGGCGGGAAAAAGACAGATGCCCGCGAACGCTTTTTGCATCAGAATCGATCCGCCTCCATGATGAGACGCATAGTGCCCGTTCCCTTTCAACCGCTCATACAACAGGTCACGGGGAAGTCCCATCGCATTCAACATGCTTTGAATCAGTCCAAACGGATTCTGCTCCACCGAAAAGAACCGTTTTGCAACCACATCAAATCCATACGATTCCATCCCCCTCCGGAAACTGTTCCCGGGGAGAAGAAACAAGTGCCGGGGCGGGTCAAGATGAAGCCAGTCTCCACGAAACAGACGAGCCTGAAAACTATCGATATTGGGAAAACTCATCACCAGTCGGGCATCACGATGCATCGCCCGGTGGATCATCTCCAAGGTATTCCCCGGATCAACAAGATGCTCAAACACATGAAATAGCGTGACAAGATCGAGACATCCAGGCTCAAAATCGTCTTGTTCGAGCGTTCCTACCTTGATGTGAATACCCTTTCTACCCAGCGCACGTGTCGCACTACCTCCTTTTAGCTCAACGCCATGGAGGTCATAGGATCCCATTCCGGCCATAGCCGACAGAAAACCTCCGTTCCCACATCCCAAATCCAACACACGGGCACCCGACTTCAGGCTTTGGCTCAGACGCTTTGCCCGACCTTTCCTGCACCACTCAATGAAGCGCTCACTCCACCCGACAAACTTTGTTTCCGACTCCCCATAATAGGCCGTATCATAAGCCTTGGCCAAATCCGCATCGGATGGACGGGGAACCAAAGAATGAGCCCCACAAAGGTCGCACACCGCCCACTTCCACCGGCTGCCCCTGGTGTCCACACATTCATACAATTCTCTGGATACCGGCCTATGGCAAAAACCACAGACGCTCCGTTCCTGATCGGGCGCAGAATGCATACTCTGAACCTGTCAATCCATGGAGTCAAAATCAAGATCCGTTTTTCCATCACACCACTTCTATTCCTGATTGGGGGCAGATTCCCCATATAAACGCCCAGTGGATCATCCTGAAATGCCGAACAATCCGCAGTGATCCAAACCTGAATGGAGGCTTCCACACATGCTGCTGGAAAGAGGGTGAATGGATTGGGTTGCATCGCGAGGGTGTCACCGTGCATGATAGCGCCCGATGTTTTTCAGGTTTCACGATCCCGTGTTCGTCTGGCTTCTGCTGTTCCTGGCCATTACCCTGCTGGTTCGCAGAAAGTGGGCACGAAGAGCAACGCTCAGGTTTCCCAGCAACTGGGCGATGCAGCAGATTGTGCGGACGCGGAAATCCAGAATCCGGACCTTTCTACTGTATCTGAGGACAACTGCACTGATCCTGATGGTTCTGGTTCTGATGCGGCCACAGAGTGGACGCAACTGGACCGAAACAGAGTCGTCCGGAGTCGATATCATGCTGATTCTGGATCTATCGGGGTCCATGTTGGCCCACGATCTGGATCTACAGGACGAACCGGCAAGCCGACTTGCCGTCACCAAAGCTGTGGTATCGGACTTCATTGACATGCGACCCGACGATCGAATTGGCATGATTGTCTTTGCAGAGGAGCCGTTTCTACTGAGTCCACTTACGACTCAACACGAATGGCTCAAAACAAACCTTTCCCGCTTGGAGATCGGCACGATCAGCCCCAATTCAACCGCTATTGGCACGGCCCTGGGAATGGGAATCAACCGTCTCAAACATGTGGAGACCGGCTCCCGTATCTTAATCCTTCTAACCGATGGAGACAACAACGCCGGTAGCATTCCGCCTGCCGCCGCAGCCGAGGCCGCCCGATCCCACGGCATCCGCATCTATACCATCGGAGTCGGGAAATCGGGATCGGTGCCAGTCCCCCGCCAACGGATGGGCCAGATCCCCACGACTCCGGATGGGAAGCCGATCATGGACTCGGTGCAATCCGACATCGATGAGCAAGCCCTCCGGGAAATCGCTTTTGTAACGGGAGGCAGTTTTTTCCGGGCGGTCGACACCCAGACTTTACGTTCGATCTACGGAGAAATCGACTCCATGGAAAAAAAGGAAATCAAGGTAACCACCTACACGGATGCGACTGAATGGATGCACCTACCACTCCTGATTGCCTGGATTGCCTTGCTGGTTGAACAGGTTTTTCGACTCACCCTCCTCAACCGGCTACCCTGAGCGTTTCCGCAAA
>JAFGAQ010000403.1 GCA_016933595.1 Opitutales bacterium
CGTTTTGCGAAAGCAGCGGGAAGAGAGATCGGGCTTCTCGATGGGAAGGTATTGCAAACCGTTCTGGATAAGTGAGTTCGCACAACTATGGAGGTCGAGAGGCATGGTTTGCGGCGGAGCAATGGTCTTTTGTGCGTTGAGCAAACTTGGAGTGGAGCCGCCCGTTTGTCTAATGCCCATCGGCATTCAGGCACGGTCTCAACTGGTCGGGTGAAGGCAGGGTTTTCAGCGGGTCCCCCGACCCGGATACTTCGAGGCCGCTGAGAATCCCCTGACTTGAGTAGATGAATATGCAGTACATGGAATCTGA
Source organism: Opitutales bacterium (assembly GCA_016933595.1). Lineage (GTDB taxonomy): Bacteria > Verrucomicrobiota > Verrucomicrobiia > Opitutales > JAFGAQ01 > JAFGAQ01. Next base: position 311 of record JAFGAQ010000403.1, read on the forward strand.
GCTGTCGATTATGTAATCGGCGAGAACATGTATCCCAGGCGGCGCTTCAGGATGATCCTTGATCTGGAAATTCAGACTGGCGCATCCACAGGGGCATTTCCAAAGCGTGGCTTCGGCCAACTCGAGTTGATTGAGGTAGGAGTGGGCCTCGGGTGATCCGTTTTCGAGCATCCATCGGGCCAAGGCGCGTTCGGCTTCGGTAAGAGGGCGGGTTTCCATGGAGGGCGCTTCTGGGATGGCGTGGGTTCGGGGGATGCGTTGTTGGTTCCTCAGAAGGCAGAATCGATTCCCATGGAGCGGAGGTGGCGGCGAAGGGCGTCAAGGTCGAGCCTGGCACCGGGGGTGATGTGGTTATTGCGGAACCAGCCCCGGTTGACTTCGAGTGCAAACTGAATATCGGCGTTGAGAGATTTCACGGAGTCAAGGTTTTGGGGGTGCAGGGGATGGATTTCCAGCAACTCTCCGGATGGATTGAAGTATCCGATGTCGAGTGGAATGTGGGTGTTTTTCATCCAGAAGGACTGCTGGGATGGCTGATCGAAAACGAAAAGCATACCATGGTCAGCGGGCATGGACTCGCGGTGCATGAGGCCGCGGACCCGGGTGGGATGATCCAGTGCCAGTTCGGCTTCTATGCTTGCATTTCCGAGGTTGAGGCGAATCTGTTTTGGAGTGTTGCTGTTGGTTGCTCCATGTTCCGGGGCGGTGCATGCGGGCAGCGCAGAAAGCAGGATGATCGGTAAGATGCGAGACAGAATCCGGACGAAGCGAGGAGGGATGCATTGACTCATGATGGCGAGACTAGCACAGTCATTGTGAAGGCATAAAGCATGAAAACCGAAAACGAAGCCCTTGTCCGTCTCTTTCACGATAATCCCGAAAACGCTCCCGATTTGCTGTATCTATCGGGATTCATGGCGCCGGATGCGTTGACACTGCTTGAGGTGCGGGGATTGAAGGTTCTGGCGGTCAGTCCCTTGGAGTATGGTCGGGCGGTGAAGACCGCCAAGGTTGACCGTATCGTGGACACGGCATCCATCCTGCCGGCTGCGAAAGCATCCTTCGGGGACGGGTTGAGCCCGGAGAGTCTGATCATCCTATCGCTGTGCAAGGAATATGGAGTGGGCAGGGTGGAGGTGCCGCGGGTTTTTCCGATCGCGCTTGCGGATGAGTTGAGGCGTAAGGGATTGGAGCTGAATCCATCGGCATCGGCTCAG
>JAFGAQ010000404.1 GCA_016933595.1 Opitutales bacterium
GAGCAGGGCGTCCACAATCGGAAGATCAGCCGCTGCCCAGCTGAGGGTATGCATTTCGCAGGGTAGCATCCAATGCCATTCCTCGTGATCCACGGGAACAAAACAGGCGTTGGGAGAGACTTCGCAATCAAGCGCATGCAAGGTGATCCACACCGCTGGGTACTCATGCTCAAATACCCCGAATGCACCCATCACGCCGACCCGCACTCCAAATTCTTCTTCGATTTCGCGGACGACTGCTTCCGTAGGACTCTCGCCCTGCTCGATTTTGCCGCCTGGGAACTCCCACATCCCCGGAAGATGGGGGTCGCTCAAAAGGCGCCGGGCAACCAGCACACGACCGGTTTTACCAGGCTCCCGGATGAGGGCACAGACAACGTCGATCCGCGGTTTTTCAGAGATTGGCATCACAGAATCTGAAAACAACATTTCGAGGACGGGTGCAATCCCTGAATCTGAAGGGCTCCTTGCGGCCTACCATTGGCAGAGCGCATCGATCGCGTCCCGCGACCCGTCGCGCACCCAGCCATCCAGCTGGGATTGTTCCTTGAGCTGCTGTCCCCTGATCCGCCCAACACGGATAAAGCCCGGGGTCAACTCCGGCACTGCACTCATGTCACCCCAGAGCCGCTCGAACTGGAGCACCGGATAGACATCCTCATGTCCCCTGCCCCAACGCTTTTTCACATCCTTGAGGGTCACATATGTGGGCATGCGGGAGGCAAACTGACGTACAGCACTTCGGACAAGCTCCGGATCGTCCAGACTTTTTCTATCGATTCCAAAAGCGCGCAGAAGGGAATCGATCCGGATCCACGCGGTGGCGGTGTTGTAGTATCTCAACTTGAACTCGTCCTGCTCACCCGGAAGCGCCATACCCTCAACCAGCCTGACCTTTCCGTCAATTCTGGCAAGCCCCCCTCCGTGATCCTCGATCCGCCGGGAGATCACCTCGAACATGAGATCACAATTGGACGCGATACAGGCAGCCAGAACCGCCGGATCCAGAGTTGCCCCGAGCGTGTCGATGTTATGCAGGAGCAGGAATTCGAGCTGAGGGCGTTGTTTCAGCATCCGCAGCAGAACCCCGTTGAGCAAAAGATTCGGAATCTCATACCAATGCCCGACAGGATGCAGGCACTGCAGTGGCATGTTATCCCGGTAGTCGGAAGCCTCGCCTTGCGTCTGAGCCCAACTCATGAGGGCCTTGCGCACACTGCGGCGCACCTTCTCGGCCTGCTCATCCAATTGCTGTTGCGGGAGTTCCTCCCACGCAAAACGGAGATCCGCAAGCGTGGGAACCATGCGCAAGCCCACCGAACGGCCCGGTGAAAGAAAAATCCCCGACTCGCTCGCCGTGAAACCCGAACGCGCAAACCACTCCGCAATGGGACCATGGGTGAGGTAACTCGTGGTCACCGCATGCAAAGGCACGCAGCCAAACTCCTTACCGATCCTGCGGGATTTTGCCATGTGAACCTCAAGGAAGTTGCGATGGCTTTCACCCAATACCGCAAAAGGGTGTAGCGCCTTCACCACGCCCGCTCCCTGCGTCCAACGCGAACCCGCACCAGCCGCCAGCGACACCACCGCCACCCGCCCCTGGCGCAGGCAGTCCACCGCCTCCTCATGAGCGACCCCGGCCATGATCGGCTGGAGCAAATCGCCGTCTTCCACATCCTCCACCTTCGTGGACGGACGCATCCGGTTCTGCGCGATTCCGATCTTTCCGCTGAGGAGATCCTTCCGGATACTCTCATGCTGAACCGGATCAAAGCCATGTTCCTGAAGCAGGGCATCCAAACGGTTCAGCGAACGCTGATCATCCGATCTCACACCCGAATCCGGCAGGAGTCCCGACAGCATATCCAACGCCACAGCATGTTGGGTGGCATCCTCACGCACCCCTCTGGCAACCGTCTCCAAATCCACCCGATCGCAGAGCTTGCGATCAGCCGGGGGAATCTGAAGCAGATGAGGCAGACGCAGACGATAGTATCCGGAGGGAAAAGTCTGTGCCCAAAACGCCCGGGTTCCATGCGGATTAATGGAGAAATCGTAAACCACCGGATCCATGGCAAACGGAAGCGCATGCTGCATCGTGTATTTGGTTTCCAGCAGGATCGCCAGAATCGTTTCCTTCGCCCGATCCCTCACCTCCGGGTCCACAATAAATCCCATCCCGCCTCCCGACATCCCTCCGAGCATCCAAAAACCCCAGAAGCCATCGCCCAAAGCTGCACGCACCTCCGCAATCACCTTCTCGGTGAAGGCGTTGCTCGCCCATGGAATGATCGCCTTGAGGGGCCCGAAAAAGTGACGGGTCGTCAATGCCCCCAGTTCCCGCATGTCGCCCTTCCTCAATGCTTCGAGGATCTGTCCGGTGATCTGGAGCGACTCCTGACGGGCCGCCCACTCATGCGCGCTCCGGATCAGGTAACGTTCTGTCACCATCTCCAAAATGGGCCCCACATTCTGCGCCAGCCCGCCGTGGACCAGAATCAATGAATCCTGCAATCGCTGGCGTGCGGACATTGCGATAACCGACTCATCCATTACGGTGTGTTTCGGAAGCAGGCGTCCACGGCTTACGCCGTACTCGCGATCCCCTTCGACGGCGAAACAGCCCTCGATCAGCTTGATACCCGGCCAGACCCCGCCGGAATCCTGCCATCCGCCACCGGAACCGCCCAGCCACTCTCCAAGGATCGCACGGGCTGCCACCAGACGGCGCTCGCTCTCGACAAGTGCTCCGTTCAGGGAGGAAACCTGGCCCGTGGCCCGCATGCACACCGCAATCAACGCCGCCAGAAGGTTGGTCGAAACCGCCAGCCGTGATCCCTTTGGGATATTGTCCACGGAACTCACGAGCTCGATCCCCAAGCCCGGCCCCACCAGCCGCTCAAGCAATGCGGATAGTGGCTCCTCGCAGCCTTCCATGGCCGGCGGAACCACTCCCGATGCAATTAGAGCGGCTTTGAGCAAACCCAGATAGTCCCGGCCAAAATCAAACACATCGTGGAACGAGGTTAACGAGGCCTGGCACTCCAAATCAATACTGACCAGCCGGATCACCGGTTCATCGATCACCCGCAAAAAGGCCTGAACCGGAGGCCGTGGTCCTCCCGGAGCATCCCGCAGGCACAAATCGATCGAGATGTTGATCACCTTCGCGTACTCCGGCCGATCCATCCCGAGAAAGAATATGTCACTCCATCCACTGTGGGACAAATCCATGCGCACCGCGGTCCGCTCCACGAGTACGGGAAAACCCGCGTATCCGCGCTGAAGCAACTCGCGTTTGAATTGTAACGGATAGTCGAGAGGGTGCCCATTGCGGAACATCCACTGGTTTCCGACCACCCCGCGCACGCAGCGCCGCACCTGGTCCGCCAGGTTCTGCAACCCGAGCTGCGCATACGAAAGCGCCAATCCGCTGCAGAGCGTGTCATTAAGCCGGGAATCGCCCGCCCCTGTGCGAAGGAACCGGGTGATCGCCTCATGAAAACGGCGGCTCAGAAAATGCTGATAAGCGTCGTATGGGATCGGACCGAAACGGACATCCTCCTCCATCGCAGGAATCACAAAACGGTGAATCCCATACAAAAAATACAGCGCACGCACACGATGGTAAAGGTTGTCGGTACGTTTCCAGAAGGCCTCCAACGCCTCACACTCCCGGAGAATATCCTCCAACGGCATACCCCGACACACCTCCATCAAGGGGGTATCGCGTACCGACTCATCGTCCGAGAGAATGATCCCGATCAAACGACCGGAGTTCCCAAATGCAGCATCCGGGCTCATATTCATCACAGGATCGCGTTTCTCTCGCCGGCCAGCAGCTGAACCAGCCCGGAAAGCACTTCGTCGCGGTGCTTGCTATCGAGCGCCAACGCCAACTGCGCAAAGAGCAGCCCATGCCGGTTTTCCAAATCATATCGCCTGCCTTTCATCCCGAGCGCCAGATACTGACCTTCCACCGCAAGCTTCTGCAGGGCATCCGAAAACGCCACAAAACCGCCTTCCTTGAGCGGATGCAGGTAGTCAAAAATCACCGGCGTCAGCACATGGATACCGAAGAAGCAAAGGTAGTAACCACTGCGCATCCCCGGAACCCACAGATCCTGCTCCGCCTGGGTCGGTGTCGGCTTTTCGAGCACCCGGTGGATTTTGAATAACGCACGGTTCGCATCAAAATACTCCCCGCCAACTGTCCCGAAAAACCGGATCTGGCTCTCGTGCGTCGACTGAACAGCCGATACCGGGCAGTTCTCCGCGAGAAAGGGTTCAATGACCTGAGCCACACAGTTCTTCTGACCCGGCTCGCTCACGAAGATGTGGTCCGCAACCATCAGAATGAAAGGATCGTCTCCAACAAACGACCGGGACTGGGCCACCGCATGCCCATAGCCCATGCGCTCCCGCTGCTCAATAAAAACGAGCCGCTCCGCGAATCCTCCGGCCGCCTCCCGGTAAAGCGCCTCCGCGCCCGGTGCCACCACCATCCCGATCCGCTCGATCCCCGCATCCACCAGATCCTGAATCTGCAGGTGCAAGGTCGACACGGCATAGCCGTCACGCCCGGTCAAGGTCTGAACAGGAAGGTGCCGGTGAGACACACCGGCAGCGGTTATCACAGCTTTTTTGGGATAGGCATTCATGGGGCGACAAGCATCTACCGGAAACACACTCTCGAAGAGATGATCCAAGTCAACACAAAGACCGGAAGGAATGCATTCCATCGCAGGCGATTCGAGCCATTTTGCCAATCCAATTCCACGCCCATTCTGACTTTTCCGTCAGGAATTTGCTATTCCGGCAGTGATAGCCGTCAATTCTACTTTACGCAGCGCTGAAGCCTGCTCTATGGTCTTTCATTTCTTTCAAACGTTAGCAAACTTCCATGACTTTATCTGCAGACCCATCGGACGCCGACCCGCTGATTCAGAAGCTCGCGGCCTATCCCGAAACCCTACGTGCACTCGTTTTGGCATTCAGGAGCGACCCGAATGACGCGACAGTCGATGCGGTGGTCTGTGGCATTCTCCGATACCACGCACAGGACACCTTTGATGAGGTTCACGCCACACACGGCGATGGCATGTCCCTCTTCGATGACCTGTCCATGGATTCATTGACCATGACCGAGATTGCCTTCGAAGCTGAGGATTTCCTCGACATCATCCTCTCCAACGAGGACATGATGAGCATCAAAACACTGGCGGATCTCAAAGCGTTTGTCAGAAGAGCAGCCTCGAGGACACCCGACGCTTCCGCATCTTGAGTTCCGGCACAGACAGTCGAGTCGTTGTATCCGGACTGGGATTCATTTCAAGCATTGGCAACTCCAAACAGGACGTTACCGACAGTCTGCTGAGTCTCCGGCATGGGTTCGAAAAAGTGGAATTCCTCGAAAACCCCGACATCCCGATCCGCTTGGTGGGATCTGTCAAAGGGTTCGAGGTTAACAGTCCGTTTTACCAGCAATGGAAATGGCCGGATGGCTACACACTACCCAAGGAATTGATTCGCAGTATGCCTCCCCATGGGGTTTATGCGTATTGTGCGCTCACCCAAGCCCTCAAAGATGCCGACATAGGAGCCGAATCCCTGCGCGAGGATACGCGGACCAGCCTGTTCTGCGCATCCGCCGGATCTCCTTTTCTGTTGGGCCATCACCTGTCGGAAATGAGGCGCAACCGGGGCATGAGGGGCTCACCCTTCGGGGTTGTCAGCACGATCTCCGGCACCCTTAACTTCAATCTGGGCGCCCACTTCGGAATCCGGGGCGGAAACTGCGGATTTGTGTCGGCCTGCGCATCATCGACCCACGCTATCGGCTTCGCATGGGACCAGATCCGCATGGGCAGAGTCGATCGGGTGATCGTAATCGGTGCGGAAGACCTGAACGCCGAAAGCGTTCTACCTTTCGCCGCCATGCGGGCCCTGAGTCAACAGTCCGAGCCCCGTCTGGCGTCGTGTCCCTTTGACCGGAAGCGCAGTGGATTTGTCGCCAGCGGCGGAGCCGTGGCACTGATTCTGGAAAGCGCCGCATCGGCCAATGCGAGAGGAGCGTCTCCCTATGGCGTGATCGACGGATGGTTCGAGACATCCGATGGTTACAACCCGGCCATCGCCGATCCGGAAGGACGCGGGATCGAGTTCTGCATGCGCGGCCTGCTGGATGCCACATCGACCCGGGTCGAGGATATCACCTACATCAATGCACACGCCACTTCGACGGTTCAGGGCGACCCATCCGAGGCCCGCGCGATCACACGGGTGTTTTCGGATGCAAATGCCTTCCCATGGGTCAGCAGCACCAAGGCCTTGACCGGCCACCCGCTATCGATGTCGGGTGCAATGGAAACCGCTTTCTGCATGTTGGCTGCCAAGGACGGGTTTATCCCGGGAGCAGCGCACCTTGATGAGCCCGACCCGACAGCCCAAAGCCTGCGATTCCCGGATACAACCCTGCGACAGGAGGTACCCGTGATCCTCAAGAATTCCTCCGGCTTCGGAGGCAGCAATGTATCCCTCCTGATCCGGCCATGGAGACAGTGACCCCAACGGCAGCCAACCCTTGGTTGCGCTGGACCAGCATCTGCATCCTGCTGCTTTTGCTGGGCGGGGGATTCTGGATCATGACCAGCGGCTACGAGTGGAAAACCATCTTTGATGAGGCGGGCCCCTACACCCCGGCGATCTACTTCACGGCCCTGTCACTTCTGCCATTGGCCGCCTTCCCGATCAGCGCATTCTATATCGCATCGGGACTTTTGTTTGATCCGTTGCCCGCCATATCTCTCACGGCTGGCGGACTGGCGGTCAACATGACCTTGGGTTACTGGCTCAGCCGGTCCATCCTGAGGTATCCGCTTCAGCACTACACGGCCCGAACCCGTATCAATCCACGGTGGCTGGAAGCTTCGAGTCTGGCAAAACTCACCCTTTTGATACGCGGGGTTCCCGGTGTGCCCTACTTTCTGCAGAACATGATACTCGGCGTTGCCCGGGTTCCGTTTGGTGCCTATCTTTCCATTTCCGTGGGGATCCAAACCCTCTATTGCGCCGGTATGGTTTTTCTGGCTCATTCCGGAACAAAATTCCGGAACACACCGGAGGCTCTTTTTTTCGCGCTTGGCGGGATTGCGATCCTCGTCATCCTGATGATTGTAGCGAGGAAGCTGGCGGCACCACCTTCATCTGGTATTGACTCCACCCCTCGATAAACGTTTTAGGAATGCTATGTCCGAGAATCTGCAGCAACGGCTTAAACAACTCATTGTGGAGACACTCAATCTTGAGGATATCACCCCTTCCGATATCGGGGACGATCAGGCCCTCTTCGATACCGGTCTTGGGCTCGACTCGATCGATGTTCTCGAGTTGGTGGTGCGCATCGAGAAGGAGTTCGGCATCAAAATTGAAAGCAGTGAGTCGGCCAAACAAGCCCTCTCGAGTGTGAATGCCCTCGCGGCTTTCATCGAAAAAGCCAAAGCCTGAGGGCACCGCTACACATTCCCCGCAAACCATCCCCCATTCCGCGCCGTGACCCGCCCGTTTTCCCATATTGCCGCATCGGGCTGCATTACCCCGGCCGGTGATGCCCGACAGACATACGACATGCTGCTGAGCGGGCAACGATCCCTGCGGATGCAACCGGTGTTCGGACCCCACGGCGACAACGTTCCGCTCTCCACTTTCGAGTCCATCGAATCCACCCTGCCTCCCAAGTGGTTGACCCGGCTGGAAACGCTGGTCGCCCATATTCCATCCCGCCCCTGGGGCGCTCCGGGATACCCGGTCGTCATTACCAGCAGCAATTTCGGCATTGGGCACATCCTCGCCTACCATGATTCCAAGGTGGACGAACACCTCCAATACGCTCAGGCCCACACCAGCGTCGAGAAAATATGCGGGCACTTCGGATGGCAGCATTCCGCCAGCATTCTTTCACATGCCTGTGTCAGTGCGGATGTGGGAATGCTACACGCATCCAGACTCCTCCACAAGGGTGCCGCCCATGAGGTTCTGGTGTTTTCCTTCGATTTTCTGAGCCCGTTCGTAACCGGTGGATTCAACAGCCTGAAAATCCTCAATGGTTCCTACCCCGCGCCCTACGCCAATAAGGAAAACGGCTCGATCGGACTGGGCGATGGCGCGGCTTTTGTCGTGCTCTCCAAAGAACCCGCCCGCTTCCGGATCAGCCATCAAAACCTGGCCAATGAAATGTTCCATATGACCGCCAATCAGCCGGACGGATCCGGCTTCCGGAATGCGCTCAGCCGGATCGCCGCCGAAATCGGCGCCACCAAGGTATGGGTTAAAGGACACGGAACCGGAACACTCGAGGCGGGCAAACTTGAAGCACAAGCAGTCGCAAGTGTTTTTCCAGACGCTCCACTGGTCTCGTGGAAGGGTGGCATCGGCCACACGCTCGGAAGCTGCGGACTTGTCGAAATCAACCTTGCCATCGAAGCCATGCGGCACGGTCAGGTTCCCGGAACCGTAGGCACCACAGGGCCAACCTGGGAGGCAAACGTCAAAACCGGTCCCTTTTCATGCGCGGAATTCCAAGGTGCCGTGCTTTCCAGCAACGCATTTGGCGGTGCCCACGCATCCAGCTTGCTCACCGATACCCACCGGATGGATTGAACCGGAAATCCATGGCCATGATCACCCGATACATTCATTCGATCCAGACAACCGGACCCTACGAAAACATGGATCCGGCCCATGTGAAGGAACTCAAAGCCGGGTTTCCACCCGCCGCTGCCAGACGCATGACCCGCCTCGCGCTCCTCATCGGGAAATGTCTGGAGGGCATCCAGATCCTGCCGGACGACAGCGTCATTTACGCGACGACATTTTCGGAAACCATGTGCCTCGAGTCTTACCTCGACAGTTTTCCGAATCCCAGTCCCCTGATGTTTCAGAACTCGATTCATCCGAGTGGGCTGGAACAGGTCCTGATTGCCCGTCAACAACCCATCTCCGAGTTCCTCCCCTTCGCAGGCCGCCGCCATGTCATGCATGCGGCATTGACCGCAGCCTGCACCACCGACAAGACACGTCAGTGGATCATCGCATCCGAGGAGCAGGGCACCTGGCTCACCGAAAAAGGCTGCGGAAGCCCCACGGATTTCGCCTTCCACATCGGAGCATCCGATGATCCGCAAGGGGCAATCGGTCGCATCATCTGGGACCCCTCAGCCCCGGAAGCCGGCCCGGACGATCTTCTTTCACTCTCAACCTTTACCCTTTTCCAGCACGTATCGACGCGGCATACGGTCGCATCCTACTGCGATTCCCTCGGGCGCATCCTGATCGAATGGAACCCGTAGACGACACCCTTCCCACTCGGCGGAAAAGAAACCCCGGCCCTCCCTGGGGTTTCAAGATCATCCGGTTCTGGGACTGGATACTCCCCCAACCCCTCAACCGATGGGTAAAGGAGGCATCCGGCCTCGTGGCAATGTGGCTCATGCCGACTCAAGCGCAACACTCCCATGCCTACCTGCGCGACATACTGGGTCGCGAACCCTCTTTCCGCGAACGCTGGAAACATTTTTCCGCTTTTGCATTCTACCTGAGCGACCGGGTAAAAGCGGCCTTCCGGCATCCTATGCCCTTCCACTGGCACCAGGGACATGGAGAGGATTTCACCCGACTCACCCATCATGACAAAACGCCTATTCTCATGGGGACCTTTCACGTGGGATACTCGGATCTGATGGGCTTCTTCACGGGTGTATTGGGTTCCCGCATTCATATGCTGCGCTTGAAAGTCGGCAACTCCGAAGACACGGAACGGCTGCAACGCATGGCGGGCGAGAACCTGAATATCATCTGGGTCAACCGCATGGAAGACGCGATCTACTCAATCAAACAGGTGATTCAAAACGGAGGTTCTGTGGGCATGCAATGCGACCGGATCGCGTATGCCTCCCGAACCGAAACCTTTGAGTTCCTGGGCGCCAGGCGTCTGTTCCCTTTCACGATCTACCCGATCTCCATCCTATTCGGAACACCGGTGATTTTTGTAATCGCGGCGAAACCCGACGCAAGCGGCTCCACACCAGTGCGGACCTCCACCGTCTTCCGTCCCGATCCTCAGGCCGACCGCAAGGCCAACATCAAGGCGGCGCGAGCCCATTTCCAAGGGGTGCTTACGCTCCTCGAATCCATCATCCGGGAGGACCCCGCACTCTGGTTCAACTTCGAGCCACTCAACCCGATCGCGAATCCGGACAACGGCACGACTCCATCCGATTCCCCGCGATCCTGCCATCCCGGCTGAATTGGGTTGAGTTTTTTCCTCCGGCATTACTAGGTTCAGCCCACTGTATGCGCTTTCGTCAGACAATTCGCCGGGCCTGGTTGCTCACCGCCTATTACACGGCCATCACCATCTTTGGTATCGGCACGCTGACTTATAACTTTCTTACGGCGCTCCTTTCACTGCTTGGACCGCTGGCTCCTTCCAGTGCGGCATTGCGCAAATCCAACACCATTCTGGTGCGGCTGTTTTTCTGGCTCGTCCGGACGCTCGGGTTGTCCAGAATATGGATTGATCCCCGTGCGCGCGAGGCCACCGCCCGACCCGCATTGATCATTGCCAATCACACCGGTCTGATCGACGCACCGGTCATCAACACCTTCATTCCCGAAATGGTGTGCGTCTTCAAAAACCGTCTGCTGCTCAACCCCTGTTTCTCGCACATCCTCAGGCACAGTGGCCATCTCTCGAATGCGGACGGCATCGACATGATCCGAAAGGGAATCGACGTGCTCAGCAAAGGACAGCCGTTACTCCTTTTCCCGGAAGGCACCCGCGGGGAACACAGCGAAAGCTTCTCATTCAAACCGGGATTCGCTATTGTCGCCAAGCGCGCCGCGGTTCCGGTTGTTCTGCTCGCGATCGAAAACCCGCACTACATTCTGACCAAACACCGTCCGTTCCTCTACGCACCCGAGCTTCCTTTCCACTACAACTTCCGCTACGTGGCGACCCTCGATGTCGCTCCGGATGATGAAGTCCCCGATATCGTCGCAAGGGCCGAATCCATGTTCACCCACTTCTTCCATGAACGCCGGAACCCGATTGCATCTCAGTCTTGATCCACAGCGTGCCCATGTGGACGGCCATTTCGACGGACATCCGATTGTTCCGGGTGCGGTGTCGTTACTTGAAATGCTCCATGCCCTCGAAAAGCACAGGGGAAAACCAATGCCGGATGGCACCCGCATCCGCAATTTCAAGTGCCTGAACGAATTTTGCGCACCTTACGAGGCCTGGGTTCAAATCCATTCGCAAGGTGATCAATCCTTCCACCTGGAATTGATCCAGAACGACACACTCCTTGTCTGCACGGACGTTCTCATGCCTCCACCCCAATGAAGCGACAAAGCCCAGCACGATCCAGGAAAGCCCGCTCAGGACCCAAAACCATCGTCCTGATTCCCTCCTTCAACACGGGTGCCATATTGGAGAATGTGGTAAAGGAGGCCCTGTCGGTCCATCCCGATGTTTGGCTGCTGATCGACGGCAGCACCGACCAGTCCCATCAGCCGCTTGAAAGCATTCGCAGCCAAAACACGGGTTTTAGAATCACGGTCTTTCCGAAAAACGAAGGCAAGGGCTCAACATTGCTCAAGGGTGCCATCCTCGCAAAGAGTCAAGGATTCACCCACTTCATCAGCATGGACGCGGATGGGCAGCACCCCGCATCCCACCTCCCCTCCTTGCTCAACGCTGTGGAAAGAAATCCGGACGCCTTGATCATGGGGCAGCCCGTCTTTGACCAGAGCGCTCCAAAGATCCGCCTGTGGGGCAGAAAACTTACCCTGATGATGACCGACATCGAAACCGGCTTCGGAGGCCTCGGAGATACCCTTTACGGATTCAGGGTTTACCCAATCGATCCGTTTCTCAAAGCATTCGCCGCCACCTCCCATGCGAGGGGTTACGACTTCGACCCTGAAATCGCGGTCCGGCTCTTCTGGGACGGCCTGCGTCCGGTTCAAGTCAGCATACCCGTCCGCTACATTGACCCCAGCGAAGGCGGAGTCTCCCATTTCCATTATTTTAGGGACAATATCAAACTCACCTTCCTCCATTTCCGGCTGATTCCGGAGGGCATCTATCGCCGCACCATGAATACCGTGCGCGGTATGCTAGCCCGGACGCCATTTTCGAAAACATGAACCCATGAGACTTTTTTTCCTTCTCCCGCTTCTTCTCATCCAAACCCTGACGAATGTAGCCGGCACCACCCCTGCTTCGTCTGAGGTCCTGAGACTGCTCAACACAGAAACACGCCCCCAAAGCATGTTGATTCCATTCGAGGAAATCCGGGTCCACCGAATCCGCAAGGAACCCCTCCGCTTCGCCGGAGTCATGCGCATCCACCCGAAACTCGGAATCAGCGTAGCCTACACCCAACCCGAGGAAACAACCTTTATCCTCACATCCGGCGGACTGAGAATCCGGCCAGCCGGCAAACCGGACCAGGTTGCCCCTGAGGAAGCCGGCAGACTCGTGCAGGTATTCCTGGATCTGCTAACCCTCAACGCGTCCATCCTCTCTGAGCAATTCACCCTCCAGGAGGCAATGGAACCTTCGGGATGGACCCTTACCCTTGTGCCCTCCGATCCGGCCCTCCTCCGCTATTTCGAAACCATCCGGATTCAGGGTACGCAAGACTGGCTCAAGACGATCACCATCGACCATGGCAAGGGACGTTCCAAGCAGATGGTGTTCCGCAGCATGCCCTTGGATTGGGATGCCACTCCGGAGGAAATCGAATCCTTCTTTTGAACATGAACAGCCGCTCCCGATTCATCAGCCGAATCCTGCTCATCCTCTACATGGGGGCAATGGCGTGGGCAGCCTTGTCCATCGATTGGAAGCACGCTTTGTCGACCAATCTTTTCGACCTGATCGACAGCGACCAGCATCTGCCTGAATCCGTCCGGGAGGCTCAAACGATTCTGCAACAAAGCCTCTCGAAAGAGATCAACCTCATCGCGATCCCATCCGATGCCGCCCAACTCCCGGCCCTCAAATCCACCTTCCTCAGCCAGGTCCGGGCAATGCCATGCATTGCCGAAGCCACCTGCACCGGCGATATGCCAACCCAGGGCAAATGGATGGCGGACTTGTTCAAACGCAAGCACCTCATTCTCCTTCCCGACTGGTGGGATATGGTATCCGGAGGCACCCCCACCCCCCTTTCGGACGATGAACTCAGGCGCATAGCGGATGAGGCTGCGGCGGCGCTCGATGCCTTTCTCCAAACTCCGGAAAGCACGGCGTACGAAGCGCATGTCGACAGCGACCCGCTTTTACTCATTCCCGCTCTGCTACGCGACCTGTCCGGTACGTCGCCAAACGACTCAGGCATGCCCCGGGTTGAAATCTCGGCTCAACTCAAAGACGCACCGTCCAGTTCGGATGCCGTCCAATCCATCCTCCGCGACATCGGGTTGCTTAGGGATTCACTCAGCGAAGCCTTTCCCGGGGTTGAATTGCTGGACAATGGCTTCCACCGCTACGCTTCCGAAAGCGAATCCCTGATCCGCGCGGAGATTCCCAGACTCAACTTCTGGACAGTCGCTCTGACCCTGATCCTCGCATTCTTGTTTTTGCGCAAACCACTGATCCTGCTTCCCATCCTGTCCGTGCTTGTGATGTCGGCTGGTGGCGCCTTCATGATCACCCTGCTTCTCCTGGGACAGATCCATGTGATCTCGCTGGTGATTGGATCGATTCTGGTCGGAATCGCGGTCGATTACGCCTTCCACATCCTCCTGAAACGCGAGGAGCTGCAAACCCTTTCCTTCGCCGAAACCCTGTCCCGCATCCGGGTTCCGTTGTTGACCAGCTGCATCTCGACCGTTTTCGGGTTTCTCGTGCTCCTTACCAATCCTGTAACCGCCATCCAACAGGTCGGCTGGTTGGTTGGCATTGGACTGATCCTTGCTCTTTCCCTGAGCGCCATCACGGCAATGGCAATGGACCGCCCCGGAATCGTCCGGATTTCCAGGCGCCTCGGGCTCCAACCGCCTCTCCGGCACTTCAGGTGGGATGTGCCGATCGCCTGCATCCTGGGGCTCGCCTGCGCCGCTCTCTTTTTCCTGCGCAGTGTGGAAAGAGATGACATTCAGGATCTCCAGATCCCGCTGACCCAGGCCCCCCTCAACGAGCAGCGCATCCGCTCCCTGTCAGGCCAACTATCGACCCGCAGCCACCACTGGATCACGATCGGCGCATCCATCACCGAAATGGTCGATCGGCAGCACGCGCTCTTTTCCGGCATCCCCGCCACTGACGGGGCCCGCTCCCTTGGGCTCTCTTCCCTCCTCCCGTCGTCCGAATCAGTGAAACGGTTCGAGGGTTTCCTGCAGCATTCCGGAACAACCTTCATCCGACACTTCGACTCCGCACTGGACCAACGCGGCTACGACCCGAACGCATTCGAGTCCTTCCATGCAGAATGGAACGCCCTCCTTTCCCAAACCGGAGGCATCCCCTCCCGCGAGGAACTCTATCAAGGTATGGTGGCGTCGCTTCCCTACCCCCTCACTCACCTTGCCAATACGTCCGGCGACCGCTTCTGGGGGATGACGCTCCTCCAACTGCCCGCCGATCATACACCGCTCGAACCCGATGGAAACAGCTTCGAATTGGCACCACTCAAAACGTTCAATGAGGCATTGGCCTCCTATCGCAAGCAGGTGACTTTCTCTGTCCTGACAGCGGCCCTCGTGGTGGCGGTGGCGTCGTTCATCGTATTCGGATTCAAAACAGGATTCCGCATCACCGGGATGCCTTTTCTGGCAGTGACCTTCGCGCTCGGGATCCTGGCGTTGATTCATCCCGTCCATTCGCTCTTCCATTTGGTGGGTGCGCTCCTTGGAGCCTGCATCACACTCGACTACGCCGCGTTCGTCGCACAAGCGACAGACCGGACACCACCCATCTCGATCCGGATCTCCGCGCTCACCACACTGGCATCCTTTTCGGTGCTCGCCACCAGCCGGATTCCAGCCGTGGCCGACTTGGGACTGACCGTTGTCACCATCGTCGCAATGGGTTGGATGCTCGCCGAATACCACAAGCTTCCGTCCAAATGAACCCACCCCCAGAGCCCTATCCCGATCCTTCCACTCTGCTGCCCCATTCCGGGCCCATGGTGTTGATCCGCAAAATCCAAACCATCGGCTTAGGATGCGACAGCATCGCTTGCCAAACCGGCTTTTCCGACCCGGCGTTTTTCGGGAGTGAGACGGGGGTGCCCATTCCCTGGGGAATCGAAATCATTGCGCAAGCCTGTGCCATCCTCATCTCCATACGCAAGCGCGACTCGGGCATCACGCAAGGCAGGCTCCTCAAATGCAAATCCTTCACCTTCCACACCACTCACCTGCCTTTTAACGCTTCACTTCTGGTCTCAGCCCAATGCAAATCGGAGGGCAGCAACGGACTCTGGACCTTTCAAGGCTCGATTGCCGATGCATCGGGCTTTGTGTTCATCAATGGCGACATGAACATCCTCGTACAATGAATGCCCTCATCCGGAAATGGACAGAAACCCTGAAGAAAAGACCCGATGATTGGGCGCTGCTCACCTGTTCATCCGGAAACCGACTCAGTTTCACCGCCCTCGAGGCCAAAGCACTCGCGATTGCAGAACGCTTGCGATCCGAAGTCGCCAACCCCGCTCACAGCATCATCGCCTTCCAGGTAACGGACCGGATCGAGTGGATGGCGTTCTTCCTCGCAACCGCTATGGTGGATGCCATCGCGCTTCCGATCGACAACACCTACCCGCCCGCCGAAGTGGAACGGGTCCTCGCCTTTTACCATGCCACGCTGTTCTTCGACGGGCAATCCTTCCGGAAAGGATCCGCCCGGATGCATAACCGCCGCTTCTCCAGGGATACCGGACTCATCAAGTTGACGTCCGGCTCGAGTTCGCAGCCCAAAGCGATTCCCTTCACCCATGATCAAATGATCTCGGATGCCGATACCATCGTGGCAAGCATGGGAATCCTTCCGGATGACATTCATTACGCCACCATCCCGCTTGGACACAGCTACGGATTGGGAAGCCTCGTTTATCCGCTCTTCGTCCACGGGATTCCGGTCGTCTTCAATTCCATGCCCCTGCCGTCTATTCTGGCCCGGGAGCTCAAGGAAACCCGCGCAACCGTAATGCCAACGATACCCGCAATCATCCGGGGGCTGTCCGAAGCCAGCGACACCACGATCCCGGACTCCCTGCGACTCGTGATCTCGGCTGCGAGTAAGCTCACCCCGGAAATCGCCCATTCTTTCCACAACCGTTCGGGACGACGGGTGCACAACTTTTACGGTTCATCCGAAACCGGGGGGATTGCCTACGACACTGAAGGAACGGTCGACCTTGCTTCCGGCACCATTGGAAAACCCATGCAAGGCGTCGACTTGAGAATCACGTCGACCGGAAGGGTATCGGTATCGAGTGCAGCCGTTTTCACATGCGGGAATCGCCATCGCCACGCCCACACCGGATACGGCATCCACCTCATGCCCGATCGCGGTTCAATCCGGGATGGGATGCTGATCCTTTCCGGCCGCAGCAACCGCATCGCCAAACACAATGGAAAAAGGATCAACCTCGAACAAATCGAGCGCATCCTCACCGGGCATCCCCTCATCCGCGAAGCCTATGTGATATACCATGAGGAAACCCATCGACTCATGGCCGCGTTGGCCTGCGACGCCCTCCCCGATGATTTCGCGGTTTGGATAACCGAGCGGATGCCCCCATGGCAACGCCCCAGGTATGTTCACGTTTCCACCTCATTGCCCCACAACGACCGTGGAAAACCCGACAAGGCGCGCATTGCCCACGAGCTTTCAACCAACGCCAAAAGAGTTTCCTGGCCCCAATCAGAAACTCCATAGTTCCCTTTGGCAGAGAACACGCGGCACCCAATACTCAAGTCAGGGCGAGGAAGCCAAATGTCCAGACTTCTGCGCTTTTTTGATGAATCCAGCATCGAAAGTTTCCATTTCGTAGCCTTCACCACGAAGAAGGTGCAAGGCGTTCGTATCGATGCTGACTATGTCTTGCTTGTCCATTGCCGGCGAAACATGGCATCCACCCCACGATCCATTTCATCCAGCGAAACCTGTGACACTGCAGGTTTGATCATTCCAGCAACTTCTTCAACGCTTGGCACCGGATCATCTGCACTTTCACCCAATGGCGGATATCAGTGAACCTCCACAACCGGTCGAGATCCATTTCACCTTGGATGACAAACACGACAGAGCACGGCACAATGAACCAATCGCCGGCTTCCAGCATCAATAGATTGTAAAAAGCGCGTTGTGGATCAGCTTCAGTATGGGGATTGAGGGATCGGGACGGGTTAATCCTGC
>JAFGAQ010000405.1 GCA_016933595.1 Opitutales bacterium
ACCTTGGTTTCGGGATTCTTGATCACCTGCGCCTCATCCAGAATCGCACACTTGAATGCGATCTTGGAAAACGCTTCCGCATTTCGCCTGAACAAGGTGTAACTGCACAGGATCACATCCACACTCGACTTATCCAACTCCGACAGGCTGCGGGCTCCCGTTATCTGAACAAACCGTAGCGCGGGGTAAAAACGTTTGATCTCGGACATCCACACCGGGACCACACTTGCCGGCGAAAACACGACCGACGGCTTGTTGCTGCCCTTCGTGAGCTCCTTCAGAAGTCCCAGTATCTGAACCGTTTTTCCCAAACCCATTTCATCGGCCAGCAAAGGATGGCACCCATTGCGCAGCACATGGGCCATCCACTCGATTCCCCGCTTCTGATAGGTTCTCAGAAAGCGGCCGGCGCGAGCCACGGGTTTGGGCTCCGAGAACAGCTTCTTGCGCCATTGAACCAACCCCCGCGAAAGCTTGATCTGATGATCGCCATCTCCAAACACGGACAGCACCATGTAACGCTCCGACCTTCCCTTCTGAACTTCTCGGCGGAACTCCGCCAAACGATCCATCAGGCTAATCTGGGAGTGCGTCAGTTGCACGATACCCCTCTGGGGAATGAAAACCGGCTGCCCCGGTTTACGCGTGAGCAAAGCCGCCTCGTGCGGGTTCAAAACCGCTCCACCAGCATGAAACTTCCAATCGATCTCGTAGCGCGTGAACTCCGATCCATCGGGTTCTTCATCCAATCGCTCCTCCACGAAGGCTTCCATTCGCACGCCTTGAATCCCTTGCATCAAGCGCTTCACCTCGGACTCACGCAACACCGTGAAGTGCTCTTTCCACTTCGGCAACACATGCGTCAGAAAAGGAACAAAACGCCCGATATCGGACATCGAAAAACGCCCATGCACCCGATCCAGCACAAACCCCGCACGCCCAGCCAGCGTGGTGAGCCGGATCAAGGCTTCGCTTTCACCTTCCGTCAAACGGGGCGCTTTGGTATTTCCCACGACAAGTGCGGCGTCGCGGCTCCCATCCGGATTGAGCCAGTAGGAATGGAAGCATAGCCCATCTTCATCGCCTGAAAAAACAAGCACAAGGGGACGACGCAGTCCATCGCTCCCATCTTCTTGTCCTGTGGAGGCAACTCCATCTTCCAATCCCGGACTAAGGACAGCCTCAACCGGCTCGTCCACACTCAACTCATCGAGTTTCTCCGAAATGAGCTCCTCGATCTGATACAATCCGGCCACCGCTATAGCCTTCCCACGATCGATTTTTCTCGTAGAACTGCGGACTTGCGGAATCAGCTTGTCCCATGAAATGACCGAATAGTATGCCTTGTCCTCGGTCCGGGTATGCACGATCGCATCGTCGACAGTCAGCTCCAGCTCCCGAATACCGTCATCGAGGTAGATCTGACGCCCCATCTTGAGCTGATCCTGGGAAAAATGGCACTCCCAATCCCGGGTTAACCTTCTGAACCAAGCTTCAACCGCAGCTTTGCTGTAATAGTGTTTTGCAGGGGACAGAATCATCTCAAGCCTTCGTAACAGTCATATCACAGCGATACAATGAATCAATCATGACAATCCAATCAAACATGTCCCTTCCATGGAAAAACATAAAAAAGTCGACTCAAAACCGTCGCAATGGAATAATCCCCGGTTCATCGCTCCTGCACTACATTTGAAAAGATTACTTCACTGAAAACCTGTTAAGACGATTCTAGTTAACAAGCACACAGGTTGTTATTGCCCCATCCGTCGCATGTTTCAGCAAAAACCCAACCCCGCCCCGAGAATATCCTTTCTTCCCCCGTTGTGGATTCTGATCTTTTCAGTTCTACAAACCACAGTCCATTCCAATGCATCCGGGCTTGAAACCATTCCCGGAACCCAAGGATACCCCTTATCCCGAACCTACGCCTTCGAAAATATCGGCGAAGTATCCCAGGACCTGAGAATGCACGTGGACCGGCTTGGAAGACTGGTATTGATCCAACAAGGGCTGTATCTCCTCCACGATGGAGTCAATTGGTCCAATCAGATGTCGCCGGAAGACCAGAAGATCATCCGGATCGCCTACCATGCCTCCGATGGAACCAACTATTTCGGGGCAACCGGTAAATGGGGCATCCTCAACAACCGACCGGATGGAATGATGGATACCGTGGCGATCAACCCGGACAACGCGCCCCAATGGACTTCTAACTGCACCATTCTGGACATCATCGAATCTGGAGACTGGATCCTTTTCTGCAGTGACTTCGGCGTGATTGCATTGAACCGGAAAACCGACAAGCAATCCTTCCACGAAATCCCATCCGCCTTCGGATTTGTGCTTCTGGGTGATCGACTGTATGCGAGCTCACACCGAACAGGAGTTTGCATGCTCAACCTGAAAACAGGAAGCTTCGGACCCGCGCCATTGACAGGCAGCAGTCCATACCCAATCGGAGCCTTCACCTTTCCCGCCAGAGTCGACTCAAGCCATGCGGTTGTCGTCTCCCAAAACCACCACCTTCTGATTTTTGACGGATCATCCTTTACCCGTTGGCACACAGACATTGATTCGTTCCTCCCGATGGGTGTCGCGACGGCCCATCAGATTGAGCCGGATATTTGGGCCTATGCGATAAAAGGAAAAGGTCTTTTCCTCCTGGACCGAAAAGGCTCTCTCATTCTGGGGCTTGAAGGGGAAACCTTTTCGAGCGTCACTGACCTTTGTTCGAACGAACCTGGAGTCCTTTGGATCTGTTCAGCGAGCGGCATCACCCGTCTATTGTATGATTCGCCAATATCCGTTTTCGATCAAAGGAGCGGCATCGAGCCCAACTGGCCCTTCGCTTTTGTCTTTGACGGCAAAACCCACGTCATTTCCGATGGGAGGATTTTCGCTTCAGAACCCATGCAAACAGGGATGCCCACACGGTTTTCTCCAATCGATCTTGGACTTGAAGGCGGAACATGGACGGCCATACCCACGCCAACCGGCATCCTCATGGATTACATCAATCAGGTCATTTTCCGTCGACCGGATGGAACCCAAGAGGTGGTGCTTGAAGGGATCAACGTGCAAAGACTCTTCCCAGCTGACGCCGAATCGCTTTCCTGCGTCGCAATTGGCGATGCGAAGATTGGCGCCCTGAAATGGAACGGAGAAACATGGATCGAGTGCGCCGAGCGTATTCCCGGAGTGGGATTCCCATCGCTCGCAGTAAGCGCCAAACCCGGATCGATATGGATCGAGCTCGGAGTGAATCGAGTCGCACGAATCACATTCAGAGACGATCAACTTCAGGCCAAAGTTTACGACGATCTACCCTTTTCCAGCTCGGATTGGCTCAACATCGGAACGATTGGCAACACTGTAGTCATCGGAACCGGAAGCAATCGTGATTTGTTTTTTGATGAAGATCTGGAAGCGTTTGTGGAACGTCCCGATCTCACATCGATGATCACACAAGCCCCCCAACCCGTCATCCGCCCCTATCGGGATGCGAATGGCCTCATCTGGGCTCCGAATCCCCGCGGAATCATGCTTATCTCAGAGGACCCGTCCGGCGGTTATGCCTACGACACATCCACGCTTCGGGATGTGCTCAGCAATTACCCCACCCTTCATGTCACAGATGATCTGGGGATGTGGATACGTTACCAGAGAGCCCTTCTCAGAGTCGAAAGATCCCGTATTGAAGCCGCGAAAACGCGGGAACCGATTCGGCCGATACTTGGCCAAATCATTGATTCCCGAAACCAGAAGCAACTACATGGCCCCACAGAATCGACGAAACCTGCAAATATCGGACGGATTGCGTATCAAAGCAACAGCCTGAATTTCCACTTTTTCCCGAGCAGCTACCATCTCCTCCGGGACCCCCTCTACCAGTATCAGCTTGAGGGTTACTCAGACTCCTGGTCGATTCCATCGAACGACCCTGTAATCCGTCTCACAAGCCTACGGGAAGGAAAATACCGGATGAAGGTCCGGCTCATCGACATGAACGGACCAATCGGTGCGCCCACTTCATTTGCCTTCAGCATCCTTCCGCCCTATTACCGGACTGGAATAGCATACATCCTGTATTTCTTGGCATTCGCTGGCATGACCCTTTTGATCGCGGCCCGCCTTGCCAGGCAATCCAAACGCCGGAGCGCCGAACTGGAAAGACTTGTGAGTGCCCGCACAGCCGATCTGGATGACGCAAACTCTCACCTCAAAATCGCGGTTCAGGAGGCCGAGAAAGCGGGAAAAGCCAAGAGTCAGTTCCTTGCAAACATGTCTCATGAAATCCGCACCCCAATGAATGGAGTGATCGGGATGTGTACCCTCCTTCAGGACACTCCGTTGAACCCGATTCAAAAAGATTACGTAAGAACCATCCGGACTTCTGGAGAAACCCTCCTTACCGTTATCAACGACATCCTCGATTTCTCAAAAATCGAAGCCGGCAAACTCGAATTGGAAGAAATCCCATTCAACCTGACCGATCTCATAGAGGATGTGCTCGACCTGCTCTCAGCGCAGGCCCACCAGAAAAAACTGGATGCCATGTATCATGTGGAACCGGACGTGGCGATCATCCGCAAAGGAGATCCAACCCGCATCCGTCAGGTTCTGGTGAATCTAGTGGGGAATGCCATCAAGTTCACATCCCATGGACATGTTTATGTGCACATTTCCCGACACTCGGAGAACGCGAGTCTGGTTCAGTTTGATGTGCATGATACCGGGATCGGGATCCCTCCGGAAAAGATTGACCAGCTCTTCCAACCTTTCATCCAAGCCGATGGGTCGACATCCCGCCGTTTCGGGGGAACCGGTCTGGGACTGAGCATCGCACGCATGCTGGTCGAGACCATGGGCGGGCGCATATGGGCCGACAGCAACGCTGGACAGGGATCAACCTTCAGCTTCTTCGTCGACATCCCGGAGGACACCAGCTTGCCGCTTCAACCCGTGGACGCCTCCTGCCTGAAAGGGAAGCATGTTCTGATCGTCGACGACAACGAAACCAATCTTTTTATCCTCAGAAGTCTGCTCAATCAATGGGAAATGATCACGCAACCCGTGCCGTCGGGTGCTGACGCACTTCAGGTTCTATCCGACCCCGATCCGCGTATAGATGTCATCATCACCGATTTCCAAATGCCGGACATGGACGGTATTGATCTTGCCCAACGCATCCGCGATTACCCCGACTACGAGACCACGCCAATCCTGCTGATCTCCTCATCCGGCACCCCACAGGACAGAATCCGCGAATCCGGATTGGTTCTACACTCCACCCTGCAAAAGCCACTTCGCCATAAGCAACTCATGGATGAATTGCTCCGTCTATTCAGGCCTCATGAGGAGATACCGGATACCCCAACGATTGAGATCAGCCCATTTGACTCTGGCCGCTTCGAAAGGACACTACGGGTATTGCTCGCAGAGGACAACTCCGTGAATCAGAAAGTCGCCACGCTGCTATTGCGGCGGCTCGGCTTCGAAGTGGATCTTGCAGGCAATGGCATCGAAGCACTCCAAGGCGTCAAACGCCAGGACTATGACGTGGTGCTCATGGACATTCAAATGCCGGAAATGGATGGGCTCGAAGCAACCCGCCACATCCGGTCCGAAGTCCATCCCGACCGCCAACCCATCATCTTCGCCATGACCGCCGGCGTGACAGAAGCCGACCGCTTGGAATGCGATAAGGCCGGAATGAACGGCTTCATCGCCAAACCGATCCGAGTCCACGAACTCAAGGCACTCCTCGAAAGCGCATTGCGGACCCCAAACAAAAACAGAACACATTGACTTGAATCCCACCCGCTCCCGAATAGGGTGCACATCATGGAGTCCGTTTCAAAAAGTCGCGCCTTAACC
>JAFGAQ010000406.1 GCA_016933595.1 Opitutales bacterium
GATCGCGTTCAGGCCGGATTCCATTTCATGAAAGGGCGCATCGACAACGATGCCGGCCAGATGATCATGAGCGTGGAGTTCGCCATCGCCATGAAATAGCCTTTCCTCCTATAACCGATTCAGCCGCGCCGCCATGAGTTTTCTCAACCTTTCCGGAAAGACCGTTCTCGTTCTGGGTGTATCCAACAAACGGAGCGTTGGATGGGCGGTTGCCCAATCGCTTCTGGAGGAAGGGGCAATCCCCATTCTGGGCGTTCACCGACCGGCCCGTGTGGCGGAAGTCGAGTCTTTTGCCAAAGGCTGCAGGATTGTGGTCTGTGACGTCGAAAACGAGGCCGATATCGAGTCGCTCGGGAGCAAGTTTTCACAGGATGGTATCGCGCTGGACGGCCTGGTGCATTCGATTGCCTATGCCCGCTACGAAAATTCCGGAATGCGGTTTCACGAAACCTCCC
This sequence comes from Opitutales bacterium, assembly GCA_016933595.1. Lineage (GTDB taxonomy): Bacteria > Verrucomicrobiota > Verrucomicrobiia > Opitutales > JAFGAQ01 > JAFGAQ01. The sequence goes on from JAFGAQ010000406.1 coordinate 456, forward strand.
GCAAGGATTTCCTGCAAGCCATCCAGATCTCCGCGTTTTCGCTGGTCGAGGTCGCGCGTCACCTTAAACCCGTGCTCAATCCGTCGGCATCGGTGGTCACCATCGGAATATCCTCAACACAGGTCACCGCCGAAAACTACGGCTACATGGCACCGATCAAATCCGCACTGGGCACCATGGTTCGCTACCTCGCGAAATCCTTCAGCCGCGACACCGGAATCCGCTTCAACAGCGTGGATGCGGGTCCGCTCAAAACCCGCGCCTCAGCCGGCATTCCCGGATACCTCAAAAACTACCTTTACGCCGAACAACTGACGTTCCGCAAACGCGCACTGGAGGTTCAAGAGGTCGCATCAACCGTGCTTTTCCTTCTCAGTGAGCGTTCTTCCGGAATCAATGGCCAGGGAATCGTGGTCAATGCGGGTATGGATCTGAACTACTTTGACGCGGACATCGTCGAACGGGTCACCGCGATCCAACCCTGATCCGCAAGAACCGCCCGTGGCTCCCGCACATCCATTCTTCTTTTCATGAAGTTTAACAACGTCGCCCTTCATTCGATCCGGCTTTCGCTTCCGGAGGAAATCTGGACTTCGGAATTCATCGAGAACCAGTTCGCCGAAACCTATCAGAGCATGCGCTTGTCAGTCGGGCGCCTCGAGTTGATGACCGGTATCCGCGAACGCAGGGTCTGGAGCCCTGATTTCCTTCCCTCAGTGGAGGCTGGAAGCGTCGGTAAAGCGTTGCTGGATGCATCCGGCTTTGCTCCCGAAAAAATCGGATTGCTCATGCACTGCGGAGTGTGCCGGGATCGTCTCGAACCCGCCACGGCATCCTATGTGCATCACCAGATCGGGCTCCCCCAATGCGTCCAGATCATGGATCTCTCCAATGCATGCCTCGGGTTCATCAACGGAATGATCGTCGCGGCTTCCATGATCGAGTCCGGGCTCATTGAAGCTGCGCTCATCGTCACAGCCGAAAACAGCAGAGGGTTGCTCGAAAACACCATTCGCAGCATCCGCGAACTCCCGGCCAACCGCAACGCGATCAAACCCTATTTCGCCAACCTCACAATCGGATCCGGCGCCGTCGCCGCGCTCCTGTGCCACACCCGCCTCTCTCCCGGCATCGCCCGGCTTGAATCCGCCGTCGTCCGCACCGATTCGAGCCACCATGGTCTCTGCGAGGGCGGCCACAGCGACTCCGGGGCCGGACACGAAATGCTCACCGATTCCGAATCCCTCCTCATCGCGGGAATCCGGCTCGCATCCGCCACCTGGGCGGATTTCAAATCCACCACAGGATGGACCGACGATTCGATCCGCCACACCCTCTGCCATCAGGTTGGCAAAATGCATCAAGCTGCCCTATACGACACGCTGGGTATCGATCGGTCCAAGGACTTTTCAATCTATCCGGAGTTGGGCAATATGGGATCGGCAGCCCTGCCCGCCACACTCGCGAAAGCAGTCGAGGCAAACCTGTTTAACAGCGGAGATCGCTTTGCGATGCTCGGCATCGGAAGTGGCATCACCTCCATGATGCTGGCACTCCAATGGCAATAGCAGCCCGTTCCAGACATGAAGAACAAACACAGCGCCTTCAACCTCTCGGGCATCCGCCACATCTACCCGTTCCAAAGCCACTACCTCTCGATCCCCCATCGGATCGGAGACGGCTTCCGGAACTCCCTCATCCATTTCGTGGATGAAGGCGCCAAGGGCACGCCCATTCTCTTCCTCCACGGAAACCCCACCTGGTCCTTTGCGTTTCGCAACCTCATCATCGGTTTGCGAGGGAAACACCGTTGCATCGCGCCCGATCACCTTGGATGCGGGCTCTCCGAACACCCGCAGGGAGTCGTGCACCGCCTGGCCGACCGCTCCCACCTCATCCTGAAACTCTTGGATGCGCTGAAAATCGACAAAGTCAGCCTGGTCACCCACGACTGGGGTGGAGCCATCGGCATGAAATTCGCCGTTGACCATCCGGACAGGATCGAACGCATCGTCCTGACTAATACCGCCGCATTTCCATCGGAGAAAATCTCATGGCGAATCAACCTGTGCCGCCAACCCATCATCGGCCGCTGCATAAACCAGCATTTCAACGGATTCCTTGGCGCGGCCATGTTCATGGCGACCACCCGAAAACTCGACGCCGATGTTAAACGAGGCTATCTCCTGCCCTACCGCCGCAACCGTGATCGCCTCGCGATTCACCAGTTTGTGAGGGACATCCCCATGCACCCGGAACACCCGTCCTACCGGACATTGGCTTCGATCCCGGAAAACCTCGACAAGCTGAGGAACAAACCGACCTGCGTCATCTGGGGTATGCAGGACTTCTGTTTCACACCCTTTTTTCTGGAACGCTGGAGGGAACTGATTCCCCATGCCTCCTTCCACGAACTGCCCGATGCCGGTCACTTCCTTTTTGAAGACGCCGGCCCGGAGTGCCTGAATATCCTTCAGTCCTTTTTCGCGGATCCGGCCTTGAAGGATTGATCCATTGGACAACACGCACCGTCCATCCCAAGATTTCGATTATTCACAAACAGAAGGCGCGTGACCCCTTCGAGTCACGCGCCACTGTGCGATGATTGTCTTCCTTTGATTACTTCCTGTCTCTATGTCTTGCTGTCTGTCCGAAAAAGGGGTTAGCGCAGATCCGAAGCGTTGGTATTGGCCTTGGCAACCTTGATTGATTCAGGAGCCGAGGCGTAGGCGATCGCGATGTGCTGATTGTAACGGGCCAAGGTGGATTCTCCAACCAGTGCCAGTCCGGCGAAATTCTTGGGAGAAAGGACCTCGCGGTCTTCGCGTTCATTGTTGTCGCCCTGGGTCACCCAGAGGTTTCCGCGGTAGCGACGCACGATGCGGTGAATGACCGAAAAACCTTTTTCACTTTCAACGATCACCACATCTCCCTTACGCAGTTCGCGGTAAGGATACTTTTTGTAAACCGTGGTGACTTCCCCGCTCTTCAAGGTCGGCAACATGCTGTTCCCGCAGATCCGGATGGAAGCGTAATCGTTTGCGAAATCCACTCCTTGAGCACTCAGGTCGTTTACTCCGGCGACAAACAAAACCATCGAAACCATTGCGATCAGCTGGCTGAGTCTGAGAGTCTGGATTGTGGAAGTCATCTTGAGGAGTAATCAGGTTCGAATCATCTATTTCGCACTTACACCTCGATCATCGTCCCCAATTCCCGCGAATCAGCTTTTCATACCGGCTTTTACAATTGATTCAGCGCCTCCCCGCCGCATTTACATTTCCTTGAATTTCAGCACCTTGGCTTGATAAATCCTTTACACCAAATCGCTTGAAAGGAGGCCTCGACAATCTTCGGAACACCGTGTCATCCATAGCTCGATGAGCGACGGAGGAAGTCTGAGGCGATCCGCAGATGGACGCGGATTTCCACAGATTGATAAAATCACGCTCCACCCTTCGTGCTCTTCGGCGCTTCGTGGTAAACAAACCATCTTCTTCTTCAATCCTGTTGGCCCGAGCTTGCGAGGGGCATCGTGGTCCGCGCGCGGATCTTAGTGAGCCCATCGGGCGAACGCTGTTAATCAACTCTTTGTAATCAACATCGCCCGCCTTGCTCGCTGGATAATCTTCATCATGAGCTTCGTCGAATGGCTCGTGCCTTGCCACAAGGTACAGAGGCTGAAAGAAGAGTGGTTAACCACGAAC
>JAFGAQ010000407.1 GCA_016933595.1 Opitutales bacterium
ATGCCACGTTGCCGCAGGAAGGTGCGAAGGTGGCCCATTTCTGCTCCATGTGTGGACCCAGTTTCTGCTCCATGAAGATCACCGAGGACGTGCGGCGGTTTGCGAAAGAGCGTGGAATCGCTGAAGAGGAAGCCCTCAAAGTTGGGATGCAGGAGCGTTCGGATGCCTTCCGTGAAACCGGTGGTGAATTGTATCAGTGACACGGCTTTTGCTCATCCATTGTTTTCGAATGGCTGTATTCCAGACTTCGAGAAGGTTTGGCACAGCATGAGCTGTCTTCGGGATCGTGTCATCTCAATGCGAAAAGCGTGAGATTCGTCTCGAAAACAGGGTTATTCCCGGAAGCCCGGCGGTAAGGGGTTAACGTCGGGCTTCTTCGTTTTCCTGAAGGATTGATTCATGTTACGGAATCGTTGATAGTGGGGCATGCGTATCAGTGGAGGAAAGGCGAGGAGTATCACGCTGCGTTGCCCTAACGGCGATTGGGTGCGTCCGGCCACCGACCGAATGCGGGAGGCGGTATTTTCTTCGCTTGGATCTTTGGTTCTGGGTTGTTCCTTTCTGGATCTGTTTGCCGGGACGGGTTCCTACGGGCTGGAAGCGATCAGCCGTGGAGCAGCATTCGGCGCTTTTGTGGAACAACGCAAAGAGGCGGTGAGTGCGATCCGGGCGAACCTTGAGAGCGTACTCAAGAGTGTGGGTGCGGATCTGAATGCAGCCAGCAGCTATTCCGTGAGTGCCAGGGATGTGCATGCCTGGCTGGCGAATGCCCAAGCGGAGTCCTTGTCCGGAAGGTCTTATGACCTGGTTTTTGTGGATCCTCCGTATGCGCAGTTTCCTGGTGTGTTTCCGAAGGTGATGGAGGCGTTGGTACCTTTGGTGAATCCGGAGCGCGGAAGGGTGCTGTTCGAGATGCCCCGCGCCCCTTCGATCATTCCGGATGCGTGGGAAGTGGACCGCAGCTTTGGAAAGGGCCGTGAGGATACCCGATCGATTCTTTTCTCGCGCAAATCCGGATCGTGGTGAGGGACGGGATCGGCATCTATTAGCAGGATATATTTGACACTTGACTGTCATTAATACCCGGGGTGTGGGAGCTGAAAACAGTTGGACTTTGGAGGATGGGAGTTCTTGGATGAAGGTATCCCATCTGTGAATCCCGTTGGAATCATCTCCGGTTGATCGCATCACCTCTCCCGTGTATGCCAGCCGGGGTGGCCGTAATTCAAACAATCCTCCCGATAGTCCAATGAATGATCTGTTTTCGTCTCCCGTTTCCACGATCCGCAAGCGCGATGGATCGATGGTGCCGTTTGATCTGCGCAAGATCGTGAATGCGATTGCGAATGCCGGGCGCGCGACGGGTGAGTTCGAGCGGGCGGAAGCCGAAGACATAGCGTTTATGGCGCATGGTCGGATCCGGGAGGCATTTGCCGGCAAGGTGCCGGGGGTGGAGGAAGTGCAGGACATTGTGGAGGATGCATTGTTAGCATCGCCGTATCGGCGGACAGCGAAGGCCTACATCATCTATCGGGACCAACGGTCTCAATTGAGGGAGTTCGCGCTGCGGGGTGAAGTGGACAAAGTGGATCAGTATCTCGGAAAGCTCGATTGGCGGGTGAGGGAAAATTCCAACATGGCATATTCGCTTCAGGGCTTGAACAACTACGTCGCGGGCGAGATCTCGAAGTCGTATTGGTTGAACAAGGTGTATCCGGCTGAAATCCGAACGGCACATCAGAGTGGCGTGATTCACATCCACGACTTGGGCAGTATCTCTTCGTATTGTGTGGGTTGGGATCTTTATGATCTTCTGGTTCAAGGCTTCCGGGGGGTTCCCGGAAAGGTATCGAGTGCCCCGGCACGGCATTTCCGGGCAGCATTGGGGCAGTGTGTGAACTTCCTATACACGTTGCAGGGCGAGAGCGCGGGCGCGCAGGCGTTTTCGAGTTTCGACACTTTGCTGGCCCCATTCATCCGGTATGACGGGTTGGACTACCGGGCGGTGAAGCAGGCGATGCAGGAGTTTCTGCACAACTTGAATGTTCCAACCCGGGTGGGTTTCCAGAGCCCGTTCACGAACATCACCCTCGATTTGAAGTGTCCCTCCCACTATCGGGATCAACCAGTTATATGCGGGGGGAAACCCGCCACGGACAAGTATGGGGATTTTCAGGCGGAAATGGATACGCTCAATCGCGCGTTTTTTGAAGTGATGGTAGAGGGTGATGCGGAGGGCCGGTTGTTTCCGTTTCCGATTCCGACTATCAACATCACCAAGGATTTTGATTGGGAAAACCCGAATCTGGATGGCTTGTGGGAGATGACGGCGAAGTATGGGATCCCGTATTTTTCGAACTTTGTGAATTCAGACATGAATCCGGAGGATGCGCGGTCGATGTGTTGCCGGCTGAGGATCCAAAATGACCAGCTTGCCTATCGCGGTGGCGGCCTGTTTGGATCCCATCCCTTGACAGGGAGTATCGGGGTGGTGACCCTGAATCTGCCGCGAATGGCCTATCTCGCGAAGGACGAAGAGACCTTTATGGAGCAGGTGTATCGTGCGATGGATCTGGCCCGGGACAGCCTCGAGATCAAGCGAAAGCTGCTCGAGAAACTGACGGATCAGAACTTGTATCCCTACACCCGGCACTATCTCATGGGGGTGAAGCAGCGCTTCGATCAGTATTGGAAAAACCACTTTTCGACGATCGGACTGGTCGGCATGAATGAAGCGTGCCTGAATCTCCTGGGGGTTACCATCGGCGACGGCGAGGGGCATCGTTTTGCTTGTCGGGTGCTGGAGGGGATGCGGGCCCGGCTGGTTGAATACCAGAAACAAACCGATGGAGTCTGGAACCTCGAGGCGACCCCTGCCGAGAGTACGAGTTTCCGGTTTGCTCAGCTCGACAAGAAAGAGTTTCCGGAGATTGTGGTGGCGAATGAGGCCAATGTGATCAAGGAAGAAAAGGCGCCGTTCTACACCAACTCGAGCCATCTGCCGGTGAATTTTTCGGACGACATATTTGAGATTCTGGATTTGCAGGATGATCTTCAGGTGAAATACACTGGAGGGACCGTTATTCACCTTTTCATTGGTGAGCGCCTCAGTGATTTTGCAACGGTGCGGGATCTGGTTCGCAAAATCGCCCACCAGTATCATCTGCCGTATTTTTCGATTACGCCCACGTTTTCGATCAGTCCAACCCATGGGTATCTTCCTGGAGAGCACACGCATTGTCCTTATTCGGGTGAGCTGTGTGAGGTATACTCGCGGGTAGTGGGATACTTGCGGCCAGTCAGCCAGTGGAACGATGGAAAACAGCAGGAATTCGGCCTGCGCAAAGTCTCAATGATAGGAACCCGTGCGAAACGAAAGGTACCGTGCCAAGAGGAGTTTCGGCTGGAATAGGGCATTGCTTTGCGATACGGTATCCCTTCCTGTGGGCCAGAAAATGAAAAGAATCCAAATGGAACAGCCAATGAGGCGGTAATCTCTACTGCGGGGAGCTGCGATCCTCTTCGTGAGATACCTCGACGATATCTGCGAGACGATGGTGGGAATGAGACGGGTATGAAAGCGGGCGCATTGGTGAAAACCACTTTGATTGACTATCCGGGACACATCGCGTCGGTGGTGTTTTGTCAGGGCTGTCCATGGCGGTGTCCGTTCTGTCACAACCCGGAACTGGTGCTTCCCGAATGCATGGAGATACCGATTCCGGAGGACGTGGTGTTCCGCGAGTTGGTGAACCAGAAAGCGTCAGTGGATGCGGTGGTTCTGAGCGGAGGCGAAATCCTGACGCAACGGGATGTGGCGATCTGGGTG
>JAFGAQ010000062.1 GCA_016933595.1 Opitutales bacterium
AGCGAAAGCCTTTGCCACCCTTGTGCTGGGTTTCGCATATGAAGGCCTGCGGAGTCTCGTAAACCGGAGTTCCGTCAATCGGAGAATTGCCCACAACCGGACACGATGTCAGATCCACCGTGGAACCGTTTCCGTTGGCATCGTCCGCCTCCGACCCATTGCCATTGCCGTTTCCGTTCGCAAAAACAAACTTCGGCTTGAAATCGGCATCCAGCCGGATGGTCGCTGAATAGGGCTTGCCGGTCTTTGAACGGAAACCGTCCAATGGCCCGAGTTCCCCTTTCTGAACCAATTCGGACAGCTCAGCTTCCGAAAACTGGCGGTTCCCGATTGTCTTGTAAAGTGTCACCAAGCCATCTCGGGATTTGTAAGCCCGCATCGACTCCAACATGGTCCGTCCATCCGATGGAGATACGATAATCGACTCCTTGAGCGACTCGGCAGTCTCCTCGTATCCCCTCGCGCTATCCACAATTTTGCGCGTTAGGCTGAGGATGCCTTCCATAAACTGCTCCCGGCTCAGTTTGCCTTGCTCCACCTGCCGCAGCCGGTATTCCCACTCCCCCGTAAGCGCAGGACTGGTAAGCTCCTCGACTCCAAGCGCCGTCAGAAAACGCATCAACTCCTCGGCCTTGGGGGTAGGAGAAAGGTCGCGCCCTTCCCGGACCATGTAGTTCTCCCGGATCAGGTGATCAATGGTCGCCGCACGTGTAGCTGGGGTCCCAAGCCCCTTTTCCTTCATGGCATCCGCCAGATCCTCGTCCTCGACAAGCTTCCCGGCGCCTTCCATCGCGGAAAGAAGGGTCGCTTCCGTGTACCGGGCGGGCGGCTTTGTAACCTCTGCCTCCAAAGAAATATCCTCGACGCTCCCCTTCCAGGCAGAGCCATCTTTATCAGCATCCCGCAACGGAGGAATGGTGGCCTCCTTTGCCTGCTCACGGTCATAGACCGTCATCCAACCCGGATCCACAAGCACCTTACCCTCCGTTTTGAACGCATGCCCGGCCACCGTCGTGGTACGGGTGGTGACATCAAATTCTGCGGCAGGGTAAAACACCGCCAGAAAGCGGCGCGTCACCATGTCGTAAATCTTCTGCTCTTCCGGCTTCAGGTTCTTCGGCTTCTGGGGAGTCGGGATGATTGCAAAGTGGTCCGACACCTGCCGGTTGTCGAAAACCCGGCGATCCTTCGGATTGATCAAGCCTTTCTTGAGAATGTGACTGGCAAAACTATCGTATGGCTCCACAAGGCTCGCCAATGTCGCCGCACATGTCTCCGGGTAGTCCTGCGGTAGCGCACGGGAGTCGGTTCTCGGATAGGTCAACACCTTGTGCGACTCGTAGAGAGACTGTGCGATTTTGAGCGTCATCCCGGAGGGGAACCCGAAACGGTTGTTCGCCTCCCGCTGGAGAGTGGTCAAATCATAAAGCCTCGGCGCAATCTGCCTTGTCCTTTTCAGGGTCTCAGTGATCGAGGCCGATTGCGCATTCTTCACTTCTTCGAAGACCCGGTCGGCCTCGGATTTGGTCCAAATCCGATCCACGCGGTCATGCGCATTCTGAGGGTCCTTTGAAAAGGAAGCTCGCTGATAGACCCCTTCATACTTGCCGGATTCGATTCCGAACCGGCCCACAACCCGCCAGTAGTCCTGCGGCTTGAAGTTGCGGATTTCGAGTTCGCGCTGCACCACCAAAGCCAACGTGGGGGTCTGCACCCTGCCGACCGTTGCCACTTGCCGTGCCCTCATCCCATAGAGCCGAAGCGTCACCGCACGGGTCCCATTGATGCCGACCAGCCAATCGGACTCCGACCGGGATCGGGCCGCGTGCTCCAACGGCTTGAGGCTTTCGCCCGGACGCAGACTGGAAAACGCATCCAGTATCGCCTGAGGCGTCATGGACGACATCCACAGCCGTTCGACCGGAAGCTTCTTTCCGGCCAGTTGATAGATATAGGCGAAGATCAACTCTCCCTCGCGCCCGGCGTCACAAGCATTAATCACGCGACCAATGTCCTTGCGGGCCATCAGCTTCTTGAGCTCGGCGAACTTCGACTTTGTCTTGTCGATTGCCTTGAGCTGGAACTTCTCGGGAAGGATCGGAAGAGCCGCCAAGCGCCACATGCGGAGCTTCGGGTCAATATCCTCCGGCATGTACAGTTCGACAAGGTGACCCACAGCGGAGGCAATCACCCACTGGTCATCCTCGTAGTGATCCCCTGTTTTTTTAATTTTGCCCAGCACCCTTGCGAGGTCTGCGGCGACACTTGGCTTCTCTGCGATGATAAGGGACTTCATATTCAGGCAATCCTGGCAATAATGTTCGTCAGGTTGTCCAACAGCTCCTTCATTGTCGCCGAAGTCTCATCTCCCATATTCGAAATCCGGAAGGTCTTGCCTTTCAGCTTCCCGTATCCGCCATCAATGACCATCTCATACTCCTCACGCAGGATCTTATTCAGCTTGGGGATATCGATCTCGCGGGTATTCTTAACGCAGCTCAGCGAAACCGACGCATAGCCGGGCTTCGGGAACAACTCAAAGCCTTGTGCCTTCACCCATGCATGCACTAGAGCGTTATTTTCAGCATGCCGCTTGTAGCGGTTCTGGATTCCTTCGGCTTCAATCTCCTGGAGCTTGGCATCAAGGGCAAAGATTAGCGCCACACATGGCGTACTGGGAGTCATGCCTTTTTCGTGATTGGCCTGAAACTCGAGCAAATCGAAATAATAACCACGGTTCTTCTGCTCCGAAGCACGTTTTAACGCACGCTCCGAAACCGAAATCAGCGCCAATCCCGGCGGCAAGGCCAAGGCCTTCTGGGATCCGGTGATCAGGATGTCGATCCCGAGTTCATCCTTGGGAATCGGCAAGGTCGAAAACGAACTCACCGTATCCACAATCGAAATCACCTCAGGAAAACGCTTCAGAACCTCCATCAACTGCGGCAGCGGATTCATCATCCCACAGGAAGTCTCGTTGTGGATGATCGTAACCGCGTCGTAGGAGTCAGCCTTCAATGCCTTCTCAAGCGCCTCCGGCTCGATGGGTTGGCCCCACTCCACCTGAAGTTTGCCGGCCTCGTGTCCGCCCCGCAACGATACATCATTCCACTTGTCCGAAAAGGCCCCGCACATGCAGTTGAGCACCTTGCGGCGGCACACATTGTTGACGGCCCCTTCCATCACGCCCCAGGCACTGCTGGTGGAGAGATAGACCGGATCCTTTGTCCCGAACAACGCCTGCAGCTTGGGCTGCATGGACTGGTATAGGTTTACGAACTCACCGCTCCGGTGGCCGATCATCGGTCGGGCCATGGCAGCATAGGTCGAGGGAGAGACCGCAATCGGTCCCGGGATGAACAATTTCACACTCACGGTTGAGAAGACTTGATGATCTTACGGTTGTTATCGCTCAGCGTAACGGTCCTCGGTACCCACGTCTTCGCCTCGGATTCGTCCATCCAGGCAAAGGCCATGATCACCAGCAGGTCCCCCAGCATACCCTTCCGGGCTGCCGCCCCGTTGAGCGAGAAAGTTTTCGAGCCGGCAGGCGCGTGGATGGCATAGGTTTCAAATCGCTCACCGTTGCTGAAATTTGCAACGAGGATCTTTTCCCCATGAAGCAGCCCTACTTTTTCCATCAATTCGCTGTCGATGGCCAGACTGCCCTCATAATCCATATGCACCGCGGTTAGCGTTGCACGCAGGATCTTGGATTTTAACAGTTGAACTTGCATTTGAATTTTCCTTGTATGAGAGCCCTGCCCGTCCGGGATCCGCTGAACCCGCCAACTCCTGGCTTCAAAGCGGAAGATTCAGCCAATCAGCCGTGATGAAGAGTGGTTTTAAAGAGCGATTCAATCAAATTCTCAGACAGTTCGAGCAATTTACGGTTGATGTTATATACGATAAGCGTCAAGGCCGAAAAGCCAAGGTGATGGGACTTTTCCTCGGCGCGATGTCCCATCTCTACGGCGCGATCGTATGGCTCCGCTACGCATTATACGACCATCGGGTCTTCCGGAGTCAACCCCTTGGATGCCTTGTGGTCGTGGTCGGTAACCTCACGGTTGGGGGCACCGGAAAGACTCCGATTGTCGAACGGATCGCCCGGACGCTCCGGGATCGTGGCCGCTCGGTCGGGATCCTCAGCCGCGGGTATAAGAGCAAGAAGGAACCCGCATGGAAAAAAGGATTGCGCTGGATCACGCACGGTAAAGATCCGGACCCCAAGGTGGTCAGCGATGGCGTGCGGGTATTGCTCGATTCCACACTGGCGGGCGATGAACCTTACATGCTTGCCAAAAACCTGCCGGGCGTCGTTGTCGTGGTGGACAAAAACCGCGTCAAGGCGGGAGCCTACGCGATCAAGAAATTCGGAGTGGATACGCTCATTCTGGATGACGGGTTCCAGTATCGCCCGCTCAAAGGCAGGCTCAACCTTGTCCTCATCGACAAGACAAATCCCTTCGGCAACGGCCAACTCCTCCCACGGGGTATTCTGAGAGAATCCATCAACAACATACGGAGGGCGTCCTACATCTTCATCACCAAATCCGATGGGCGCTCCGACTCCGAACTACGCGAGACCATTCTACGCCACAATCCTGAGGTGGATATCATTGAGTGCACGCACCGTCCCACCCGCCTCTGCAAAGTGGGACAGGAAAACCTCTCCCTTGATCTGGAGTTCCTGCGCGACCTGCCCATCGCCTGCTTCAGCGGAATCGCTGTTCCCGAAAGCTTCGAACGCTTCCTCCGTCAACTTGGTTCCCGCATCCTCCACAAGGAGCACTTCATCGACCACCATCGCTTCTCGGCCTACGAACTCGATCAACTCTACAGCAAAGCAGCGGCGGCCGGAGCCACCCACATGATCACCACCGAAAAGGATGCTGCCCGGCTCGATCTCGACTTCGTCCCGCCCATTGAAACCTGGTATCTCCGCCTCGAAATCGAGATCTACGAAGGAACGGAAGACTTCGAACAAGCCATCAACCGCATCTGTTTCCCGAAATCCGACCGGCTCGGACCTCAATC
>JAFGAQ010000408.1 GCA_016933595.1 Opitutales bacterium
CCCAACTTCCGCAGCAAGTTTTTTTCATTTTTTTTCGCCACATAAGAGAAAGCGGTTAATTGCGCACTTGTTGCGAGGTTCAGTATTTTGCCAGCCGGGAAAGGCCCAAGAGAGTCAAAATCGAGGTCGAGAGAAACGAAAAGCCGTGTAGTGAAGAAAACGCCGGTTTTGACTTTGTGCTATAAATACCGGTGCGATGTATATTCGACCCTGTTACCGAGAACATGAAGGGAAACGATACGCCTACTGGGCGCTGGTGGAGTCCTATCGTACAGAACGGGGGCCGCGACAACGAATTGTCGCCTACCTGGGACAGTTGGACGAGCGAGGGCGATTGGGAGTGCAACAGGCGGCGGGGGACGACCTGGAGTTGGACCAGGGGAGATTGTTTGATCCACCGAAGCCGGAATGGGTGGAAGTGGATGCCAGCCGGGTCCGGGTGGAACGCTGTCGGAACTTCGGAGGATCCTGGTTAGGGTTGCGACTGCTTCATCAATTGGGCTTGGTGAACTTTCTCCAGGAAGGGATTCCGAAAGGGAAAGAGGAGATTCCCTGGCCGATGATGGGGCTGGTGTTGGTGCTGAGCCGGTTCTGTCATCCTTCCAGCGAGTTGGCAATTGCGGAGCACCACTACCGGCAAAGTGCGTTGACGGATCTTCTAGGGATACCGGAAGAGAAAGTGAATGAGGATCGGCTGTACCGAACCTTGGATGCTCTCCTGCCGCACAAGGCCGATCTGGAAAAGCACCTGAAGGAGCGGCTGGGGGAGTTGTTCGCGCTGGACTATGATTTGTTGTTGTACGATGTGACTTCGACGTACTTTGAAGGAGAGGCGAACGGGAATTCGCTGGCAGCGCGGGGGTATTCCCGGGACCGGCGAGGGGATTGCAAACAGGTGTGCATTGCGCTGATCGTGAGTCGGTGCGGGATGCCGTTGGGGTATGAAGTGTTTGCGGGGAATCGTTCGGACGTCACGACGGTAGAAGCGATCGTGGAAAAGATCGAAGGGGCGTATGGAAAGGCGAATCGGATTTGGGCGATGGATCGGGGGATGGTTTCGGAGGAAAATGTCGAGTTTCTGAAGGAAGGGGAACGGCGCTACATTCTGGGGACGCCCAAGGGGATGTTAAAGCAATTCGAGCGGGAGTTGCTGGCCGAGGATTGGGATCGGATTCGGGAAGGCTTGGAGGTTAAACTGTGCGCGAGTCCGAAGGGGGAGGAAACGTTCATCTTGTGTCGGAGTGCCCAACGGCGAGAGAAAGAGAAGGCGATTCATGAGCGATTTGAGAAACGCATTGAATCGGGATTGCGTCAAATCGAAGAGAGTTGTCGCAAGCGAAGCTATCAGATCGGAGTCATTGAGCGTCGAGTGGGACGGTTATTGGGGCGGAACAGCCGGGCGGCGGGGTTGTTTGAAGTGGAGGTGAAGGCCGGTTCCAGAAGAAGGACCCAACTGAAGTGGCGCAAGGTGGAAGCGTGGCGGCGCTGGGCGGAGTTGAGCGAGGGGTGTTATCTGCTTCGGACGAATGTGAAGGATTGGACGGCGGAGGAATTATGGAAAGCGTATATTCAACTGACCGAGGCGGAGGCGGCGTTTCGGATACAGAAGAGTGACTTGCGGATTCGTCCGATCTGGCATCAACGAAAGGAGCGGGTCGAGGCGCACATCTTGGTGTGTTTTCTGGCGTATGTTTTGTGGAAGACCTTAGCGCAAAGATGCCAGCGAGCGGGATTGGGAGACGACCCAAGAAAAGTGCTTGAGGAATTGCAACAGATTCGGTTAGTGGATGTGGTGCTGCCGACAAAGAAGGGGATCGAAATTCGGAAACGCTGCATCAGTCGCCCCAGCGATCATCAGGCGATTCTCTTGGAACGGCTTGGGCTGAGGCTGCCGGCGCAGCTCAAAATTGAGGAAATGTAGTGAAGAAAATGAAGACTCGGTTCAATCAAATCAAGGACTTACAAATTTAACTGCGGAAGTTGGGCTA
>JAFGAQ010000409.1 GCA_016933595.1 Opitutales bacterium
CCGAAAGGCAATCCCTATCGGTTTCGAACCGATACAGCCCGGGGTATTGCGACTGGTCGGTGATCGATCAACACAAGCTTTTCGGGCTCTTTCCAAAGCGTTTTTGCGGGATCTCGCTTACCGAATCCGCATTGATGATTCCGATCAAGTCCGTGAGCGGCATCATCGCCATGGGGCACTCTATCCGCTTCGTTGAACACAACTGCGACTCATGTCGCCACCCGAACTGCAGCTACCGCGAGATCCGGAAGGCCCAAGCGCAACGACACGCAACAGCGGTTTGACCCGTTTCAATTAACTTGTCCATCCCTAAACTATCAGCATATGAATCAAACACAGTGGCAAACCCTCCTGAACGTTATTCAGGGAGAACGCGTTGATCCGATTCCGACTGCCTTCATCATCGATTGTCCATGGCTCCCAAACTGGCATGGAGCCCGCATCATCGACTATTTCACCGACCAGCAATTGTGGCTGGATTCAAATCTTTCCGCTATCCGCGAGTTTCCCGAGACCATGTTCCTGCCCGGCTTCTGGTCGGAGTTCGGCATGTGCACGGAACCTTCCGCCTTCGGAGCGAGGTGCAATTTCCCCGAAAACGACTTCCCACATGCGCACCGGGTCATTCGCACAACAGACGACATTGATGAGCTGGAAATCCCCAATCCGGAAACCGACGGGCTCCTCCCATTTATGCTCAACCGCCTGAAACGGGCGCAGCCCGCTATCGAAAAAGCCGGGCATTCCATCCGTTTCGCGGTAGCCCGCGGGCCCCTCAACATCGCAAGCTTCCTAATGGGCTCAACCGAGTTCATCACCATGATGATGATGACTCCGGACAAGGCCCACGAGCTCATGCGCAAAGTCACCGACTTCCTCAAGTCCTGGCTGGATCTGCAGCGCAAGACCTTTCCCACTATCGATGGTATCTTTCTTCTGGATGACATCATCGGGTTCATGGGGGAACCGGAATTCCGCGAGTTCGGGCTTCCCTACTTCCAGGAGCTCTACTCCGCCCCGGTATCCGTCAAGTTCCTCCACAACGATGCACCGTGCCGGGTCTGTGCACC
>JAFGAQ010000410.1 GCA_016933595.1 Opitutales bacterium
GCGGTTTTGGATCAACCCGATCACGACTCCACAGTGTATTCTCCGATCCTGAAGACCATATCGTCTTCGAAAAACAATCAGAAATCCAACTATCATGAATACCATCACAAAAGACGAGTTCGTCCGCCTTCTCTCGGATGCCGGAATCAACGATCAACAGATGCGCAAGCTCCATACGTTGTTTGAAAACCGCCATCCCGATGCCCACGACAGCCTCCTTCGCTGGCTTGGAGTGAGCGATACCGAACGCAAGGAAATCCGATCCTGGGCCAGGAAGACGGAGGGCTGATACGGCAAACTCCCGGCGGGCATCCCAAATATCAATTACGGGTTGCCCGCCCCCATTCGTTTGGTCTCAATCTGTATCATCCGAACTGCAGGAGCTTTGGCTTGTTTTCGATGCCAAAGATCCCTTACGCAAAACCCGCCCCGATTCCCTATGATTTCCATCAGTCAGGCCGCCGTCCGCTTTGGACTATCCCGCAGCACCATGCTCCACTATGACAGGATCGGTCTCCTTTCACCCTCGTACCGCACATCCGCGGGATATAGGCTCTATGAGTCGCACGATATCGACCGTCTGGAGACCATATGCCAGCTGCGCCGGACCGGCATGTCATTGACCGCGATACGTCAGCTTCTGGATGAATCCGACCCTGTCAGTGGATCCATTGATTCCGCACCGCTGACCGCCATTCTCACGCATCGGCTCATGCAGCTTCAATACGCCCTTGCCAATATTCACGCCCAACAATGGGCCACAAAAAAACTTCTCGGGCAACTTGGTGTTCGCAAAGACCTTCCGTCATTCGACAAGGAACAATGGATCGCATTCATGGATGCAGCCGGAATGTCCGATCACGACAAAGACCTGTGGCATTCGCTGTTTGAACAACAGAATCCCGATGGACATCAGGACTTCCTGGAATATCTGGGAATCGATCCGATGGATATTCGACAGATCCGCACCTACTCCAAAAAAGTTCTTTCGAAAGAAACCGATCGTTCTGTTCAGAAAAGCGGACCAAAAAAGACCTGATCCGCCAAGCCGAAAAAGCGGTCGACCGCTTGATGTAAACCCAACACGTATGCCAATGCACCAATCGTCAGAAATGGCCCAAAAGGAACCTCCTTTGCCCACAATGACTCCCGGGGCGATTCTGTCACACCACAGTCAGCCTCCCCTGGACTAGGAGCCGCTGGACGCTTGCGCGCACCAGCTCTCTTACGAAAGGCACCATAACCCATCACGGGAACCATCACCATGATTCCAACGGCACTCGCAGCAAAGAAGGAAAATACCGCTCCCTGCCATCCACAAAACGCCCCGATGCAGCCAATAAGCTTTAAGTCCCCTTCACCCACGCAGGGGCGCTTCAAGAGAAGCTCCGACAATTCACGCACCCAAAACAGCATCCCGGAACCGACCAGTGCCCCGACAACTGCCAGGCAACCGGCACTCAGCTGAGGGCTCACCACATCCGGAGATATCGCGATGTCCTGAATCTCCGGCACCAGCATGGACAACGCCACTCCAGCTGTCATACCGACCACGGTCACCGAATCCGGGATCACCATGTGGTCGTAATCGATAAACGCGCCCACAATCAATAGAGCGGCAAAATACATCATCACCAAGGCGGCCACTGGAACATAACCCTGCCAAATACAGAAAAACACTCCGGCAGTGAGCATCTCCACAAACGGATACCGGAAGCTGAACCGCTCTCCTGTTTCACGGTCCCGCCCACCTAAATAGAACCAGGACAAAACGGGGACATTCTCCCACCAACTCAAGGCCCGGCCGCTTGCACTGTGGGAAGGGGGATACACCACGGATTCACCTTTCGGGATGCGATAGATACAAACATTCAGGAAGCTTCCTATACAGGCTCCCACCAGGATAACCATCAAAGGAGCAACCCATGGAAATGCCGCAAATCCCTGCTTCCAGATCTCAATCATGATCTTTCGTCCTTTCTATCCACCATCTGCATCACCGCCTGCTTCATGCATTCCACGGGAACTGGCAATCCGGTCCACAATTCCAATGCTTTGGCTCCCTGATGCACCAGCATTCCCAAACCGTCACATGCCTTGATCCCCATCTCCCTGGCGGTCCGGACCAACCGCGTCCCGTTCCCTCCATAAACCATATCGAAAACAGCCGATACCCGAGCGAGCAATAAAGGATCCACCGGCAAAGCATCCTCGTCTTTCAGCCCCACCGATGTTGCTTGGATCAACAAAGCACCGGATGGAACCGTTGCCCCATTGCCACCCAACTCAAAACCATGGAGTTCAACCTTCGGGTAATGGCCACGAAGGTTGTCCAACAGCACGTTGAGACGGTCCACACTCCGGTTCCCGACCCATAGACTCCTGCAACCCAACTCGAGGCATTGCACTGCCGCAGCACGGGCGGCTCCCCCTGCCCCGATCAACACGACATCCATGCAGTCGATCCGGCATTCCAATCCCTCCGCAATGGCAATAGCCATACCAGCGCCATCCGTATTGAAACCGCTCACTTTTCCAGACTCAAACAGCAGCGTATTGACGGCCCCCATTCGGAGCGCCTCCGGCTCCACTTTATCCAGCCAGGGAAGCACCTCCACTTTGTGCGGAACCGTCAGGTTCAACCCGCGGAATCCCTTTGACCCACACCACTCCAGCACACTTCTCAAGTCCTCAGGCGCGGCCTCAATCCGATGATAAACCCAGCCCGCCAGAGCAGGATGCGCTTTCTTCATTTCACGCAAGGCGCCCATGTGCATCACCGGACTCAACGAGTGGCGGATCGGAAATCCTACAACCGCCAGCGAGGTCCCCTGATGACGGTATTCCTCCAACGCCGGTACATCCAGCGTCAAACTCTCAGGACTGATGCTCTCGTCTGTAGGCATCTTGGAATTCCATCACGAATTCCTCAAAAAGGGAAGCCTTAACCAGATCGTTCGCCATACGGTACTGGTTGTTCAGGTTGCGACAAGAACGACACAACAACTCACCTACCGGGATCGGCGAAAGCGACCCTTCATCATACGGAATACGATTGGTCTCCAGAAATATCAACACATCCGCGACAGAGAGAAAACGGCCGCCTTCGAATACATCAACGAACACCGGACGATCCTCGGAAAAACACCCGACCATAAACCGCCCTGGAATACCCACCGGGCGCAGGTCAATCCCGCAACGGGTAGCCACCAGAATGTAGACAATACTCAAGGAGATCGGAATCCCCTTCCGCCGCTCAATCACCCGGCTCAAAAAACTGCTCTCAGGATTCCGGAACTCCTCCAGATCCCCCCGAAACCCATACTCATGGAACATCACCCGGTTGATCAACCGACACTTATCAATGTCCGACGACGGCTCAATCATCAACTCCATCACCCGACCCGCCATCGCATCCAGAACTGATCCCGGAACAGTCGCATCCATTCGCGGAAATACGGTCCGGTCAAGCAACCAACTCCCGGTCTCAAGCTCGTAGCTGAAAGAGCGGATAAACTCACGGAACACCTGCACCGTGTCATCTACCCCAATACGGTCCAAATACTGCCGGGCATACCAGGCAAGCCCACTGCGACGGTCATTCATCAGCTCCCGCAAGAAAGCCAGCGCGGCTTCCTCATGCTCCATGAAATGCGCCTGAAGCGACGTGCGAACCGCATCCGACGGGTCATCCAACAAACGCTTCAATACTGCTTTTTCCGAATCGCTGAACATGTCCTCTCACCAAACTTTCTGTTTCGCAAACATCAGGCTCCGTCCATACTCCTCTATTGTTGTATTTTGGATGGCTGTCAATCTGCAGACGTTCAATTCATCATGGCCGCACAGCGACGCTGCCCACCATGGACATGCATCCTGCCTAACTTTATTATCGGCAAACCCGCCATATTCTGAATTGAATCAGCACAATAATCCGCATGATTTATCCATATCAAATAGCATTAGCTGCGCTAATATTTGCATATTTGCCTTAACTAATCGCCCATGGTTCCGATAAACGAATACGGATCACTGTTGGACGCGTATGACTGAACCGCTAACAATTGATCATGCGCTGCGGGCTGGACCCCAGATCATGATCCGGGCCACCAAAAATGGCTCAGCCACCGCCAGCTCCACACCAGAAAAGGTGGAGTCGGCCGAGGACGGCGTGCGTACGGACAGTCTCTCACCAGAAGAACGGCGGATTATTCGTGAGCTTAAGCAAAGAGATAGCAGCGTCCGGCAGGAAGAGGAAACACACGCGAGAATGCTCGGACGGCATGCGGGCGCCATTCGTTACGAGTATCAAATCGGACCGGATGGACGGGTCTATGTCATCAACGGAAGCGTCGAAGTCGCCCCGAAGATCACCTCAACGGATCCGGAAGAGATCAAGAAGATCCTCAAAACCATTCAACGGGCCGCCGTTACTGTCGCAAACCCGTCTCAGGCGGATCTTAACGTTGCGGCCACCGTGGCGAATAAAGCCGCCGCGATTGCGAACCGTCAGGCATTGGAGTCCTACATTCGCGGTCGCAATCAAGTGCCACCCGATGCAGCCATGGATGCCGCGATGCTCCGTCAACTCAACGTCCAGGCGTAAAGCCTTGCCATTCGGCGCGCGGCGATTTCACCGCCAGAATCCATTCCAGCAAATTGTCGTAACCGTTTTTTTTACGGTTCTGCTCCTCACGGCTTCTCTGCGATAACCACCCCACGCACGGGTGCAGGATAACCTTCCACCGTTCTGTCTGGACACTGACGATCCACAAAATCCTCGAGCGACTCGTAAGGCATCCAATCGGTTCGCCGCTGCTCGTCAAAACCAGTCGGGGTCACATCCACGATGCGCACGCTCCGGAAACCGCAACGCTTCAGCCAACGCTCAAGAGCCAATGCCGAAGGTATGAACCAAACATTCCGCATCTTTGAGTAGCGGTCCTCCGGGGTCAGGACCGTGTCGACCGTCCCATCCACCACAAGCGTCTCAAGCACCAGTTCTCCACCCGGTTTGAGAGCCTGCCCTAAGGCTTCGATATGGCCAAGCGGGGATCGCTGATGGTAGAGCACACCCATCGAAAACACCGTGTCAAACAACTGCAAAGACTGCGGCATCTGCTCAAAAGCCATCGGCAAAATGTGAACGGGAAGCGGACCCGCGTAGCGCATCACCGCCTGATGCTGTACCACTGAGCGTAAATAGGGTTCGACGCCCACCACAGCCTGAGCTCCTCCACCGATCATGCGCATCGCGTAATACCCATTTCCACAACCCACATCCAAAACCAATCGATCCTTCAGCGGATTCAAATGCGGACAGACCCTGTTCCATTTCAAGCAGCTCCTCCACTCCGCATCCACCCGGACCCCACAGACCTCAAATGGGCCCTTCCGCCAGGGCATCAGCGCCATCAGTCCATCCCGGATCCGACCTGTCAGATCCGGATCCCGGTCAGCATCAGAAACCACCCGCACCCAATCGGAATCGAGATCCACTCGACAAGGTCCAACAACGGGAAGCTGCCGAAACACATCCTGCCACAGCCCAAGGTGCCCATTTCTCGACACTTCAAAGGCTTTCTCAATTACTCCGGCAAGCGATAACCCCCAACCCCTCCACTCCGGGCCGGACATCCACTCGCAAGTCTCCCTATAATCAAACATCCATCCCTTCCATGCCCATTCTCATCGTGCTTTGCAAAGCCAAATCCTCGCCGTACCGATGCCCTCAAACCAAACAACAGCAAAGGTTCATCC
>JAFGAQ010000411.1 GCA_016933595.1 Opitutales bacterium
GGGGTGGATGACTGTTGCAGCGCGGAAATAAGTCCGGCGGATTCTTGCTGCGCAGGGTTTGCTGATGGTCAGGAAGAGCCGTGTGACTGCCTTCATGAGCCGGTGAAACCGGTCCAGTCCCAGCTTTCTATTGAAAAGGTTCAGCCAAAGCCGCCCTCGGATGGTGTGATTTTTGCAGAATGGACCCCGGTATGGTCTGGACTGGCGTCAGGGGATTGCGAGTGGAATCCGGAGAGAATGCGGACGATGCCGTCCGGGCCGCCTTTGCGTGTCTGGAAGCAGTCGTTTCAGATCTGAGATGGGAGGGATTCCAGGGATGCGTGTCCCTGGCTTGGTTTGAGTGAGGGACCTCCGTTTGAGGGGAGTTCCTCTGCGTATGTCCGGCTGACGCGGTGTCTGCCGGAAGAAAAGCAACCACACTTCCATTGTTCATGACATCTGAGCTTGATAAGCTGTTGGCTTCAAAGCCTGAAGCATCCCATCGCGAGGTCGCTGCGCGGCCAAAGGTTCCCAGAAGGGAGGCACTTGTTCGCTTGATCCCGTTCGCCTTGATCGGCGCATTTGCGGTGACGTTGATCGCCCTCTATGGGGAGCATTTGTATCCATCGGTGCCCGTGTCGGTTGTAACTCCAGTGGTGACGGTAGGCGACACTCGGGATGGGACTTTGGATCGCGGCTCCGGATCTGGCAGGGTGGATTCTCCCCAGGCGCTTTTCCAGTCGTCGGGCTGGATTGAGGCGGATCCGTTTCCTTACCGGGCGTATGCCTTGGCGTCAGGAGTGGTCGAGCGGGTGTTGGTGCTCGAAGGGGAATCCGTGGAAGCGGGGCAGACGCTTGTCACGTTGGTGGATGAGGACGCGCGGCTGGATCTAACGGCAGCGGAGGCTTCGCTGGCTCAAGCCGAATCGGAACTGCAGTCGATGGCATCTGAGCTTGGTTCGCTTGAGCACGAATACCAGCTCGGGGTTGCACGGGTGGCGGTCGAGGAGGCGAAGGCGGATGAGCTCCGGGATGTTGCCGATCGCATGGCAAAGCTGTCGGATGGGGCGGTTGCCGAACAGGATATCACCCAGGCGCATTTGAAGCTCGCGACTCAACTGGCGACCCTGGAGTCGGCAAAAACGATGGTATTGGCTGCAGGGAGTCGACGAGAGCAGGGCCAGTCGCGCTTGGCCGCCCGGCAGGCGGTGGTTGCCCATGCGCGGAATGAACTGGCACGTGCTCAGCTAAATCTTGAGCGAATGCGCATCCGTGCTCCGGTGTCGGGTGTCATTCAGCGCCTCATGGCCGCTCCGGGCGAAAAGAAGATGCTGGCGTCGGACATGACGGACTCGCATGTGGTGGCGCTCATCTTTGATCCGGAAAAGCTGCAGGCCAGGATCGATGTTCCGCTTGAGGAAGCCTCCAAGCTTGAAATCGGGCAGCCGGTGAAGGTGCGGACCGGCTTGCTGTCGCAGCGGACCTTTGAGGGTGAGGTGACCCGCATCGTCGGGGAGGCTGATCTCCAACGCAATACCCTGCAGGTGAAGGTGCGCATCCTCGATCCGGATCCAGTGTTGCGCCCGGATATGCTCTGCCGTGGGGAGTTTTTCGCGAAGCCAACGGGTTCTTCCGGTGTGCAGCATTCCGAAGGCGGTGGCCTGGATCTATTTCTTCCAGCAAATGCGGTGCTGACTCAGGATGGTCAGAGCCGGGTGTGGCGGGTATCCGCCGACCGGAAGCATGTGGATCTTGTGGTGGTTAAGGTCATGGAGGGTCGGGACGCGAACCACGTGAGGATCGTATCCGGATTGGCACCCGGAGATCCGGTCGTGATGGATCCTCCACCCGAACTCAAAGCCGGCAGTCGTATCCGTATCATTCAACAAAAACCCATTTGAAAGTCATGAAAAACAAGCCGTATATCCGTTGTCTTGGGGTTTCGAAAACCTACTACAAGGGAAAGAGCACCGTCACGCCACTTAACGCATTGGATTTGGAAATCGATCCGGGCGAGTTTCTTGCGCTGATGGGTCCATCGGGTTCCGGAAAGACCACTTTGCTGAATCTGATCGCCGGGATCGACAATCCGACGACTGGTGAGCTATGGGTGGGCGAGACGCCGCTGCACAAGCTCTCGCCTCCTGAGTTAACCCGGTGGAGGGCGGGACACTGTGGATATGTTTTTCAACTTTACCATCTGGTGCCGATTCTCACCGCTTGGGAAAATGTGGAACTGCCACTTCTGCTGGACCGGTCGCTCAGTGCGGCGGATCGACGGCGAAAAGTGGCGTCCGCGCTTTCTTTGGTTGGACTGGACGATCGGGGCGATCACCGTCCGTCCGAGTTGTCGGGTGGGCAGGAGCAAAGGGTGGCGATTGCACGGGCGATTGTCGCGAACCCGAAGCTGATCGTGGCGGATGAGCCTACGGGGGACTTGGATCGTCAGTCGGCGACTCAGATCCTCGCTTTGTTGTCGCGGCTTTGCAGCGAACACGGAAAGACCATCGTGATGGTCACCCACGATCCGCGCGCTGCGGGGGCGGCCAACCGGATCCTGCACCTTGAAAAGGGGCAGCTGGTGACCGAGCCGGAAGCGGTGTTAACCCACTGAGGAGGCGATTGCCATGCCAAAACTGATTTCACTTCTGCAACTTGCCTTCAAGCAGGCGGCCCGTTATCGCACCCGGAGTTTGCTCACGATTCTAGGGGTCGCGTCGGCGATGTTTCTATTTACGGCGGTGGAGACCATGCAGGATGCGTTGCGGCGTTTCACTCAAGGCAGCGCGGACGATACCACGCTGATCGTTTATCGCGAGAACCGGTTCTGTCCTGCGTCGTCACGTCTTCCCGAGCACTACGCTGCCAGTATCCGCGAGGTGCCAGGTGTGCGGGAGGTGATCCCGGTCCAGATCGTGGTCAATAACTGCGGTGCGAGTCTCGATGTGATCACATTTCGGGGTGTTCCTCCGGAGAATCTGGTTCGTTTCAACCCGGATATGAATGTGATCGCCGGATCGATCGCGGACTGGGAGTCGCGGGGCGATGGGGCTCTCGTCGGGCGGAATTTTGCTGCACGCCGTGCGCTGCGTCCGGGCGATACTTTTGAAGCGGTCGGGGTTCGGGTGCATGTGGCCGGTATCATCGACTCGCAATTGCCCCAGGATAACAACGTGGCCTACGTCCATCTTCCATTCTTGCAGCAGGCTTCGCGCTCCGGTTTGGGAATTGTCACCCAGTTTAATGTGCGCGTGGCTTCGAATGATATTCTCGAGGAGGTTGCAAAGGCGATCGATGACCGTTTCCGGACGGACACAATCCGAACCAATACGCGCCCGGAAAAAGCTTTTTTTGCCCAGACCGCCAAGGACATGATCGAGCTTATCGCATTCACGCGGTGGCTGGGATTGGGGGCGGTTGCCGCAGTGGTGGCGTTGGTGGGGAACACCCTGGCTTTGATTGCCCGGAGCCGGGTGCGTGAGAGTGCGGTGTTTCAAACCTTGGGGTTCTCGCGAAGAGCGATTGGTTGGCTGACGCTTAGTGAGGGGGTTCTGCTTGGGTTGGCCGGCGGGGTGATCGGCGTGGCGGGTGCTTATGTGTTTTTCTCCTGGCGGCACTTCACGCTGGGCAACGAGGGCATCACTCTGGCCATAGAGCCAAGGTTGAGCGTGGCATTGACCGCAGTGGTCGTTGTCGGCGTCTTGTCGGCTTTGGCGTCGGCGTGGCCTGCGGTATTGGCAGCGAAGCGGTCAATTGTGTCGTCCCTCCGAAACTCCTGATCCGACGTGGATGAACCTATCTATGCATACTATTCAGATATGAGCCTGCTTCCCTTCAGTTATGTGAGCCGTAGTGTGTTGCGCGAACCTTCGAAGTTTGTGCAAAAGGTCGTTGGCTCGGCGATGGTGGTGTTTCTTGTGCTCGGAGCGGGTGCGTTCAATGGCGGGATGAACCGGATGCTCCGCGAGACCGGAAATCCCCGGAATGTGCTCTTTATTGGTGCCGGTTCAGAGGAGAGCGTGGAGCGCAGTGAAATCCCCATGCGATCGGAGGGGCTGATCGAGGCGGGGGTCCGCGGTATCTCGCAGCGCATGGGAACCTATGCCGTATCCGGGGAGGTTCAATACATGAGTAACCTGGGACTGGAGGACGGGTCGGTGGGGCAGGGGCTGTTGCGCGGGGTAACGCCAAAGGTCTTTGAGGTGCGGCGGGAGGTTCGAATGGTGGAGGGGCGTTTTCCAGGTTCGGGAGAGGTTATGGTCGGTGTGCTTGCCCACCATGCGCTTGGCACCGGACCCGAGTCACTGGAAGTGGGGCAGTCTTTGGTGTTCGAAGGGCAGAAATTTCGGATTTCCGGACGTTTTGATGCGCCCGGTTCCCTCCTGGAGTCGGAGGTGTGGTTTACCCGGGGTGACTTGATGACCCTCACGCAGCGCGAAACCTTATCCTGCGTAATAGTGAGGCTTGAACGGGCTGAGGATTTCCGCTCGGCGGATTTGTTCAGCAAGCAGCGGTTGGATCTGGAGCTGGTGGCATTGCGGGAATCCGACTATTACAAACAACTCTCCGTTTTCTACCGGCCCATCCGGTGGATGACATGGCTGACCACCGCGCTGGTGGCTATCGGGGCGCTTTTCGGCGGACTCAACTTGCTCTACGCCTCGTATGCATCCCGCATCCGCGAATTCGCGGCCTTGCGGACGCTTGGATTCAGCTCCCTGAGAATCGTGTTCACCCTCATTCAAGAGAGCCTCTTGACCACGCTCGCCGGGACTTGGATGGCGCTTGCGTTGGCTGCAGTGGTGTTCGCCGACCGTGTGGTTTTCTTTTCGATCGGAAGCTTTTTACTCACACTGGACGGTGGCTTGTTGGCAGTCGCGCTTGCCACCGGTTTTCTCATGGGCGTGCTTGGCACATTGCCACCCGCCTACCGGTGTCTCGGCACCCATCTTCCCACAGCACTCCGTACGTCCTGAATTCAATTTATTAATACATTGAAACGAAATATTACCATGAAGACAAAAAAGACATTCAATCCAATCGTGAGCCGTATTGCACTCGCGCTTGTTTCCCTATCGGCGCTTGCACTAAGCGCATGCAAACCGCAGTCCGACGAAAACCTGACCGTTCAGGCTTTGCCTGAGATTTTGTCGCTATTTGTGGAAGTCAAGCCGGAGGGCGCGGTTCCTGTGAAAGCGGTGATCGGAGCGCAGCCCGGAGCCAAGGTAGTGGTCACTGGCGTTATCGGCGGGGTGTTGAACCCTTTCACTGAGGGATATGCCAGTTTTGTGCTGGCAGATGATGCGCTTCTTTTCTGTAACGAGATGGAGGATGATCATTGCGAAACGCCCTGGGATGCGTGTTGCGAGGACCCGGACAAGATCCGTCAGATGCGGCTTGTGGTCCAGGCGGTGGATGCCGAAGGGCTCCCTATTGAGCAGGGACTTAGGGGAGTGGGGGGTCTCAAGGAGCTCGACCTGGTGACGGTTTCCGGTGTCGTGGATCCGCAGTCAACGCCCGATAATCTGATTGTCAACCTCACCTCGATCGTCCGCGCATGAGGGAAACGTGAAAGGGAATGAATCAATGATATGACTCGCGAAGAGGCGCGGGGGCGCAGATGAAGATTGGAAGTGGCAACACGACGTGTCCTCGATCGCTCTTCGAGCAAGGGAGGGAACTTCACAAAAGACACGAAAAGGGAAGGACGAGGCGTATGGGCAGTGCTGTTTCGGGTAGGGATGAGCGTCCCCGCTCATCCGCTGGCATGCGCTTGAACTGTTGGGGGCGCGTGGGCCAAAGGGGATGGCTGAAGCCACCCCCTCCGGAAGAGGGCTTTGATTTCAAGTCAGAGGCAGGAGGTGCGAAGAAGGAAGGGGATGAACCACGAAAGTCACTGAAAGCACGAAACGGGGAGGGGGAGACGGCTCACCGGGGACGGTTCGTCCTATATTGGAGAGGATCCGATGCAAGCGTGGGAGCAAAAGCTGAAGAGACGCGAGCAGGGATGCTCCCGCTACTGGGGAGGATTTTCTTGCTCGGTTTTTCCGGACTGGAGAATCAGGATTTGTTTGCTTGGAATCCTTTGACTTCGATGGTCCATGCGGGGTCTTGGCAGAGCCCGCAATTGTCACCGAGGAACATTTTGGAGGCTTCGGTGTCTCCTTTGAGCTGCCATTCAAGCCATGGGAGCGCGACTTTGGTGAATTCACCGCCATGGGGTTGATGGTAGGTGCCGCCATGGCCGACATCGTGATTGGTCATCACGATTGGAACATGGTTCACCCTTTGGAAATCGTCCATCGCATTCCCGTAGGCGATGTCGGAGGGCCCCCCGATGATGTAGAGAACGGGACCATGGAAGGCATTGAGGGCGTCTTTGGTCAGTGAAGGCATCCCTCCCAGGGGAGAAGGCCCGGGAAGCACACCACTGTTACAGATAACCGAGGTGCGGATGCGGGGGTCCCCCGAGATTTCGATAGCCTGAAGCCCTCCGCAGGACATCCCCATGGCGGCGACTTTGGAGGTATCGATGGTTCCGGCATAGGCACTTTCGGGGGAGCGGTTCTGTGATTCGATCCAGTCGAGGGCGTCGATCAGTTGACTTGCCCTGGTTCTTTCGCGTGAGGATTCATCGCGATGTTCTATTTGGTCCAGAAGTCCGATGGCCAGAATGATGTATCCGTGGGATGCGATTTCGTTGAGGAAGAGTTTGTGTTCCTGTGCGGTGTTGGCGCATGCCCCGTTGCCCCAGATGAGAATCGGGAGGCGGTGATTGCCGGAGAAGGGGGATAAGTCGGCCGGGCGGAAAATGGTCATGCCGGGTAAAGTGGCATCTTCGGTGACCATTGCGGGATAAGGTCCGGTGCCGCCGTTTTCCAAAACAACCTCTGATTTCGTGAGGCTCGATCCTTCTGCCATCTTTGGGGAGGCAATGCCGGCCATCTCATAGGCATTGGTCAGGAACTGCGGGTACAGGGATGGATCTGCCTGATACATGTTGATGTAGAACAGGGCAATCAGGTCGTTCTCCGGATCGATGATGTAGTTGGTCCCGAACATCCCGCCCCATGCGAAGGCGGTGTCCGATACCGCCGGCACAGGCTTCTTTTCGCGATAGAGTTCAAAGCCAAGTCCGAATTGGAAGCCTGGACCAAATCCCTTTCCCGGGGGCAATCGGTTGATGGTGGTCATTTGTTCGATGGTTTCGGGCTTGAGTATCCGAACCCCATTGAACGTTCCCTTGTTGAGGAGCATCTGGCAGAATTTGGCGTAGTCATCAATCGGGCCGTTGAGTCCGATGGCACCTTCAGCATAGGTTTGTTGTGTGCTGATTGTTCCCTGACTGTAGAGGTTGGATCCGGTTTCCAGTGTGCCGTCGACTGAGCGGTAAGCCTTTACGAAGCGATCGAGGGCATCGGGTTCATAGTACCAATCGGTTTGGTCCATGCCCAGCGGGTCAAGCACCCTTTCCTTCACGAATTCACGCAGCGGTTTGCCTGAGATGCATTCGATCAGATATGCCAGCATGTTGGTGCTGATATGGTAGTCCCAATCAGAACCCGGATCGAATCCCAGAGGCAGTTTGGCGAGGTTCAGCATTTCCTCTTCAAGCTGCTGCGCGTAGGGGTTGCCACCGCCGCTGTGTTGGCCGGATGGAGTGGGTTGGGGGATCTCGCCTCCAAATCCGAAGGGAGCACCATCCGGGGCACCTTTGCGCTTGCGGATCTCCTGAACGAGCCCGGAATTGAGTCCCGAGCTGTGGCTCATCAGGTGGACAAAGGTCATGGGTGATGCAACCGGACGTGTTTCGTAGGTCCCGTCTTCGTGGACCACTGTCACGACCTCATCCGGGATTCCCGGGAAGTATTTGGAAACCGGATCATTGATCGATACGAGCCCTTCTTCGACGAGCGTCATGAAGGCAACGGTGGTGATTGCCTTGGTTTGGGAAAAGAGAACGTAGTAGTCGTCAATGGTCGCTGGGGTTTTGTTTTCGACGTCCTTCCATCCATGCGTCTTCCGATACAACACGTCGCCGCCCTTTGCGACAAATCCAGCCACGCAGTTGACTTTGCCTTGGTCGACAAAGGACTCAAGCAGACGATCCATTTCCCCGCTCAACTGCGACAGGGGGAGATGTTGCGTGGGACTTGTTTCCTGGGCTGGCGGGGTTGCGGTGGACAACAAGGGTGATGCGATGAAGGTGCCAACCGCGATCAACGTTTGGATGTGAAATGAGTTTCTGTGAATGAAGGTAATCATAATTGTTTCGAGAAGAGGGGGGAACCCGGTGGATGGTCTGTCATGTGTCGGGTGATTTTCTCAAGCAGCCTTTTCAGATCGGATGATTCCTGTTCGCTCAGAGCGCCCCGGAAAAGGGTCATGACGGAACGATGCCGTTCGAAAAGCCTGTCATAGAGCTCAATGCCGCCGGATCGGAGACGGATGATTCTGGAGCGGCCGTCTGCAGGGTTACGGGTCCGGATGATGTAGCCTTTCCGTTCTAGGCTATTCAGAAGACCCGTCATGGTGCTGTTGGGGATGTTGGTCATCCGGACAAGGTCATTCACCGGGCATCCATCCCTTTCCTTGAGCGCATGGAGAATGGAAGCCATACCCGGTGGCATCGATTGGATCCCCATTTCCCGAAGTGTAAGATCGTCAAAACGCCGGAAAGCGAGTGTGGCGCGAGCCAGACAAAACGGCAAATCTTCCAGAAC